>JBCDLV010000277.1:0-4806 GCA_038744895.1 Bacteroidota bacterium
CGCTCGATCGCCTGGGCGGGTCCGGCCTACCCGCGGCCACCGGGAACGCCTCCGGACTCCCTGGTGACCCGGGCCGTCCGCGACGACGCCAGCCGGAGCGCTCTCGCGGTGTGGGTGCCCGTCGGGGACACGCTGGGCGGAGCGGTCCGCGTGGTCCGCGTCGTGCAGTCCGCCGTGCCGGTGCGGAACCAGTACCTCCAGGATTACGACGTGGCCGAGCGGTGGCGCTCCGACGCCGACGTGCCGTTCGATGTCCAGTTCGGCACGTTTGCCGATGCCCCCAGCCCGCTCCGTGGCCTCGACGGGCGCGTCGTCGGCCAGGTCAGCGTCCAGTCGCTGACGCCAGCGGTGATGGAGGCGCAGAGAACCTCCCGCTGGCGCTCCATTGCGGCCGTGTGGGGGCTCCTGCTGGCGGTGTGGCTGCTGATCGGGTTGGGGCTTCTGGTCGCCCGCCAGGCCGGACACCTGCGCGTGCGTACCGAGCGGATGACGCGAGTCCGCGCGATGGGTGCTCTGCTCGCGTTTTGGGCAGGCCTTGCGGCCACACGGTATGGGATGCTGGCGGCGGACGTGCCTGTCCGCTGGCTGGACCGAGCCCGGCGGCCCGCGGCACTCTTCGATCCGACGCTGCTGGCGTCAGACTTCGGCGCTGGTGCGCTCCGCTCCCCGGGCGACCTGGCTCTTTCCGCGCTGTTCCTGCTCACGGCCGTCGTCGCAGGCGTAGCGATCGTGCGAGCCGTCCGCCGCGCCGGTGAGGCGCCCGCGAGCCGCGGGCAGCAGGCCCTCACTGTCCTCGCACTGGCAGGCATCACCGCTGGGTCGCTTGCGCTGTCGGCACGGTGGATCCGGCAGTCGGTTCTGGACGCGACGCTTCCCTACGCCGACCAGGCCGGTCCGCTGGTCGACGGTCCGACCCTGGTGGTGCTGGCAGGCCTGGTGGCCTTGTTGGCGTCGGCATGCCTGGCCATCTCCGCCGCTGTGGGCGCCGTGCGGCGTGCGTTTGGCCACTGGTGGATCGCGCTGGGCGTGACTGCCACGACCGCCGGCGCGCTGGGAGCCCTCGGCATCGTCCCGCTGGCGCCGTCGTTGGGGCTCGCCGCTCTGGCGTGTGCGCTCGCGGCCGTCGTTCGAGGGCCTCGCGGCCGATGGGCGTGGCCGCTGACCTTCCGAGGAACGCTGCTGTCGGGGCTCGTGCTAGCGCCCGTCCTGTACGGGTTCATGGAGCAGCCGATGGAGGTGCGCACCGAGACGCTGCTCTCCGACGCCGCGTTCGCCTTCTCCGCCAACCGCGACGACCGCGTCACCGTGGCCCTCGATCAGGTGTTCGACGAGGCGCGGGCAGACGACGCGCTGGGGCCTGCACTGCTCCAGGCCCTCGCCCTCGCCGACTCGGCCCGTGCGGGCAGCGCCATCGCCCGCGACTCGACGCGAGAGGCTGTCGATGCTTTGGCGCAGGGCCTCGTCACGAACTCTCTGCTCGGATCGTTGGCCGACGTGGCGACGGAGCTGCGCATCGTCGGCCCGGCGGGAGACATCCTGGGGAGCTACGTCGAGCGTGGGGCTCCAGTGCGCCAGGACGGGCTCGCGTACGATGCGCTCCGCCCCGCATACGAGGACGCCGCGAGAGAAGCCGCGGAGGAGGGGAGGGCGCGCCCGCGATCCCTCCGGTCGAGGCTCGCCGTCGGCGAACGGCGAGGGCTCCCGCGACGGGCCGCCGTCGGCCCGATCCTGGACGCCGCCGACGAGACGGCCGCGTGGCTCTACCTGCGCGTCACGCCGCGGACCTCCCGCTTCCCCACGGAGACCCCGTTCCCTCGCGTGCTGGCCCCTACGGGGCTGTTCGGCCTGGACGACGAAGCCCTGGGCTACGCCGAGTACGACGACGGCGTGCTGGTGCGCCAGCGGGGCGCGGCTCCGCTCCGGCTCAGCAGACGCGTCTACGAGGCGCTGGAGGAGGGTGACGAGTCGCTGCTCAACCGGGAGACGCTGGAAGGCCGCCCGACGCTGGTCTACTACGAGCGGCAGGGTGACGACGCCCAGGATGTCGTCGCCGTGCGGGCGCCCGCTGGCGACCGGTTCGACACGCTCTTCGTGTTGCTCCGTCTCAGCCTGGCCGGCTTGGCGCTCGGGGCGGTCGTGTTCGGGATCGGGCTGGTGGTGCGGCGGCGCGCAGGGCTGCTACCGGTCGAGCGGACCCGCTTCCGCGACAAGGTGCTCAACCGGTTCCTGGTGGTCGGCCTGGCGAGTGTGGCGCTTACGGGCGTCGTGGGCCAGCGCGTGATCGTGGAACAGAACCGGGACGCCGTGCGCGACCAACTCCGCCAGCGGCTGACGCGCGCCGCAGCCGTCTACGCCTCGGAGACGGAGACGGCATCGCCAGCGACGCTCGACGCCGTCTCGGCAGCGCTCGGCGTGGACGTGCACCTCTACCTCGGAGCCGACCTGGAGGCGTCGAGCCGGCGCCAGCTGGTGCGCCAGCGGCTCATCGAGCCTCGACTGCCCGGCGACGTCTACCGCGACCTCTACCTGGACGACCAGCCGTTCGCCTTCTCGGACGACCAGATCGGCACCTTCGCGTACACGACAGGCTACCTCGCCCTGCCGGACGAGTCGGGGCGGCCCGCGGCAGCCCTCGCCATCCCGACGCTCTCGGAGCAGGCGGCCATCGAGGCGGGCCGTGCCCGGTACGTGGCGTTCCTCTTCGGCGGCCTGCTGGCGCTGCTCGCGGCCATCCTCGTCGCGGCCGTCCTGCTGGCGAGCCAACTCACGCGACCCTTCAGTAGGCTGCGCGAGGGCCTCCGACGTGTCGGGGCAGGCGGGGCGGAGGAGCCCATTCCGGTCGAGACGCAGGACGAGGTCGGCGAGCTGGTCGAGACGTTCAACGCGATGCAGCGGGACCTGGCGGCCAGCCGGCGCCAGCTGGCGGAGCAGGAGCGTGAGATGGCGTGGAGCACCATGGCGCGGCAGGTGGCGCACGAAATCAAAAACCCGCTCATGCCCATGAAGCTGTCGGTCCAGCACCTCCAGCGCACCTTCCAGGACCCTGGGGACGAGGCGCCGCCAGAGGAGCGGCGGTTCGCGGGCCAGTTCGAGCGGACGACCGACATGCTCATCGACCAGATCGAGACGCTGGACCGCATCGCGAGCGACTTTTCCCGCTTCGCCCGGATGCCCATGCGTAGCCCGGAGACGCTGGACCTGGGCGAGGTCGCCCGCGAGGCCGCGGCGCTCTTCGAGGGGCCGCTCGCGGAATCCGGCCGTGCCGAGCTGTCGCTCGATCTCACCGCCGCGGGCCTCCCCGTATCGGCCGATCACGAGGAGCTCCGGCGCGTCCTCGTCAACCTGCTCACGAATGCGCTCCAGGCCATCCCGGAGCGCCCAGCGCCCGGCCACATTACCCTGGCGACTGTACACACAGGCGATGCCGTCGAAGCGCGTGTCATCGACGATGGCACGGGGATTCCGCCCGACGTGCAGGAGCGGGTCTTCCAGCCGAGCTTCTCGACCAAGACCAGCGGGATGGGCCTCGGGTTGGCGATCTCGAAGCGAGCCGTCGAGGCTGCCGGTGGCTCCATCACGTTCGAGACAGCGCAGGGAGCAGGCACCACGTTCGTGGTCCGTCTCCCGCTGGCGGCCGTCGGCGGAGACGGGGTGGCAGCGGGATCGGTGCCTCCCTCAGCCAACGACGAATGACCACAGCCTCCCACCCCGTGTCGTCTCGCCCGGCGCCCGGACCCGGTCCGGAGCGCTCGACTTCGGTTTCTGGATGGCACGCGGCGTCGCTTCGCCTCGCTGCCAGCGGTCTCCTGCTGGCGCTCGCCTCGGGGTGCGCCGCCAGCGGGGCCGACACGGCCAGCCTCCCGTGGGCGGAGGCTCCCCACGCCGAGTGGACCTCCGACGCTGGCATGGCCTTCCAGGACACCGTCCATGCACTCGTCGTGTTCGTGCGCTTCTCTGACGACACCGGCCCCGCAGCCGAGTGGGCCATCGAGGAGACCGCTGGCGGCGAGGCCATTCCGGACTGGGGTCGCGACCTCGTTAAGGGCCACCCGGCCGAGGTGAACACGGCGATGAGCCTGTGGGACCGATCGCTCTCGGCCTACTGGTTCTGGCAGTCGCAGGGGGGAGAGAGCCCCCACGTGCTCACAGGCGAGACCTGGCCTCAGTCCGACGGTGCTCCGCACGTCTACGTGCCGCGCCGGCCATCGGCGGGCTACGCGGCTGGGCGCGGGCAGGGCTACGGCTACCTGGTCGAGGAAGTCTTGGACACGCTCGCCACGAATCCCAGCTTCGACATCGGCCGGTTCGATGCGAACCGCGATGGAGAGCTCGATCATCTCATGCTGATCGTGCGGCGAGACCCGGCGGTCCCAGTCGTCGGCGGCGTGGCGGCCTTGCAGGGCGTGTCCAACGCGCGGGTTCGGACGCGGGGCGCCCCCAGCCGATCGCTCCGATACCCGACTCGGAACGGCGAGGTCGTGGTGGATCTCACGCCGTTCGGGTCGGGAACCATCAACTGGATCGGAGGCGAGTGGTCCGTGCGGACGCTCGCACACGAGTACGGGCACATCCTTCTCGACATGGGCCACACGTCCATGATTACGCCGGCCCGAAACGACGTGCCGTTCGATGTGCCCGCCTCCGGTGGCGGCGCCTACGCGTGTCAGTACAACCGCATGTGCGGCGGCGGAGCGGACTCCCGAGGTCGTCCCACGGAGTCGTCGAACTACGACGGCACGCTCACGCTTTCCGGCTTCGAGATCCGCCGGCTCGGCTGGGCTCGGCGCCAGGTGATCGACCCCACGA
>JBCDLV010000278.1:0-4782 GCA_038744895.1 Bacteroidota bacterium
GACACGCAGCGCGACATCGGATCGGACATCATGATGGTCCTCGACGAGTTGACGGCCGCCACGGTCGACGAGGCTGAGGCGCGACGCGCCAACGAGCGCACCGTCCGTTGGGCCGAGCGCGCTTTTGCGCACCTCCAGGCTACCGAGCCCCACTATGGGCACCACCAGGCCCTCTTCCCCATCGTCCAGGGCGCGACGTACCCAGCCGTCCGCCGCGAGTCGGCCCAGGCGCTCATCCAGCTCGATGCGGAAGGCTATGCCATCGGGGGCCTGTCGGTCGGCGAGAAGACCGAGACGATGTACGAGATCATCGAGGTCACCAACGAGGTGCTGCCAGCGGGAAAGCCGCGCTACCTCATGGGCGTCGGCACGCCGCAGAACCTGATCGAGGGCGTCGCGCGCGGCGTCGACCTGTTCGACTGCGTCATGCCGACGCGCAACGCGCGGACGGGGAGCCTCTTCACCACGGGCGGCCTCGTCAACATCCGCAACGCCCGCTGGAAAGAGGACACGTCGCCCGTCGACGGCGTGCTGGACACGTACCACAGCCAGACGTTCTCGCGGGCCTACCTGCGCCACCTCATCAAGTCGGGCGAGGCGCTGGGCATGGAGATCGCGAGCGCGCAGAACGTCGGCCTCTACCTCTGGACGATGCGCCAGATGCGCGGGGCCATCCTGGAAGGCCGCTTCGCATCGTGGCGCCGCGAATGGTCGGCGCGGCTGGCGGAGAAGGCGTGACCGGCTGGCGACGGCCACCGGGGAGCTTCCGCGCTCGACCTCGTCTCCCGAGAGAGTCCGCGCGTCTCGGAGGACGCCTCGCTGGCGCCGGCTGGTGAATCCCCCGGGTTTGGCTGATGGCCGGTGTTGAGACGGCGCCTCGGCCTCGCGCCGAGGATGTCATGGCACCGTGGTGTCTGTCCTGTGGGCATGACGGCGCCTCGCCGCGAGAACGCCCCGCGCTGAGCGGGATCGCGTGATTCTCCCGAGTCCGACGGCATCCGTCCGGGCGCGAGATCGCCAGCGGGCGACCTCGCCGGGGTCTCCTCAAAGGCTGTGCAGAGTCGCCGCGAGAACGCAACGCGGCCCGCCCGTGGGGCGTTGACCGGCTAGCTTCCCGTGCTCTCTCGCACCTGCATGCCCCGCACGTTCAACGTCCCCGAGTTCTACCGCAGCCCTGTCGTGGGCCGCGTGAAGGCGGCACGTCAGGCAGCAGACCCGCGCAAGCAGGATCTCTCGCCGAGCGTGCTCGACTTCGGGCCGGTCCAGGTCAAGATGGCGCGGCACTTCGGGTTCTGCTTCGGCGTCGAGAACGCCATCGAGACGGCCTACCGCGCCCTCGACGAGCACCCCGACAAGGCCGAGGCGGGCCAGATCTACCTCCTCTCGGAGATGATCCACAACCCGCACGTCAATGAGGACCTGCTGGCGCGCGGCTTCCGCTTCCTGCGGACGACCAAGGGCGAGACCATCATCCCCTTCGACACGCTCGGCGAGGGCGACCTCGTGATCGTCCCGGCCTTTGGCGCGCCGACGGACGTGATCGAGGAGCTCGCAGCCCAGGGCGTGGATGTGAAGTCCTACGACACCACGTGCCCCTTCGTGGTACGGGTCTGGAAGAAGGGCGCTCAGATCGGCGGCAAGGGTTACTCGATCGTGATCCACGGCAAGTGGGCCCACGAGGAGACGCAGGCCACCTTTAGCCGGGCGGCGGCCTCGTCGCCAGCGGTGGTGGTGCTCAACCCGGAGGAGACTGAGGCGCTCGCGGCGGTCATCGACGGTCGGGAGGACGCTGCGTTCTTCTGGACGCACTTCGAGGGGCGCACCTCGGAGGGCTTCGACCCAGACCGCGACCTCCACCGGGTCGGCGTGGTGAACCAGACGACGATGCTGGCGACGGAGACTGCTGCCATCGCCGAGCGTGTACGCCAGGCGATCGTGGCGCGCGACGGCTCCGACGAGGCCTTCGCCGACACCTCAGACACGCTCTGCTACGCCACGAAGGAGAACCAGGACGCTACCGAGGCGCTCATCGCCTCGGGTGCAGATGTCGCGATCGTCGTGGGCGGGTACAACTCGTCCAACACGTCGCACCTCGTCGAACTGTGCGAGGACGCCGGCCTGCCGACCTACTTCGTCACCGACGCCGACCAGATGGTGTCGCCGTCCCTCATCCACCACTTCGACTGGCGCACCAAGACGCACCAGCAGTCGGCCGACTGGCTGCCAACGGAGCTCGACCGCCCCGTCGACGTGCTGCTCAACGCGGGCGCGTCGTGCCCGGATGCCCTTCTGGACGCGGTGATCCGCAAGCTCCTCGGCTGGTTCCCGGACACGCGACCGATTGAGGAGGCCGTGGCTCCGTTCGAGGTCGCACCGGAGCCTGCCTCGGAAGCTCCGCGCAAGAAGCCCACCAAGCGGCCACCAGGGGCGGCCAAGCCTGGCAAGCCTCCCAGCCGGCCACCGGGCGCTGCCCGTCCAGCGCCGGTCCCAGATGCGCGTCCCACGCTGCCCCCCGGGAAAGCTGCTCGTCCGACGGGAGTCCCAGGCACGCCCGCGCGACCGAAGGGCCTACCGGCCCGACCGAAGGGGATTCCTGCGAAGTCGGCACCGCCCACGGCGCCCGCTGGCGGCCCTCCGAAGGCCAACGCCGTTCCCGCTGGCGTCAAGGCCGCTGGCGTCAAGGCAACGCTTCCCGGACCGTCGTCGGGGACCTAGCGCGGACGGTGGGAGTCTCGAACCAGCCGCCGCTGCTCCTCTCGACCCCTGAGCCGCTGGGCGTGACGAATCGACAGCCTCACCGCAACCGCCAGCGGGGCAAAAGCCGCCAGTGTTGAAGTTTTTCGCCAGCGGGCCGATCTGTCTACGTGGCGGGACGGGAGTTCACGAAGAGCCGCCGTCCCAGCACGAGACAAACGTTTGACAAATCGCGCGTTGCGAGGCATCGAGATCCTGCTTCTACCTTACGGGCTCCCCTGGACCCTGTGACTCCTTCTCGCTCAGATAGGACAGCGCCCGTCGCGGCTGTCGTCGATCGCCCCGAGTTGCTCTCCACGCTCGCCTCGCCGAGCCGGCTCGGCGCCATCCAGGGCACAGGCCTGCTCGACAGCGCCCCGGAAGCGGCCTTCGACCGCATCACCCGGCTGGTCCAGCGCTGCCTTCGGGTGCCCGTGGCGCTGATCTCGATCGTCGACGAGGACCGCCAGTTTTTCAAGAGCCAGCAAGGGCTTCCAGAGCCCTGGTGCTCGGCTCGCGAGACTCCCCTCTCGCACTCCTTCTGCAAGCACGTCGTCGAGCTGGACCAGGCCTTCGCCGTCGAGGACGCGCGACAGGACCCGACCGTGAGCGAGAACCTCGCGATCCGGGACCTCGATGTCGTGGCGTACCTCGGCGTACCGCTGCGGACGCCGGACGACCACGTGATCGGCTCGCTGTGTGCCATCGACAGCACACCTCGCATCTGGACGGCGGCAGACCTGGAGATTCTGGAGGGGCTGGGGGAGGCGGTGATCGCTGAGATCGCGACGCGCTATGCGACGCAAGCCGCTGCGAACGAACTCTGGGACGTCCTGGACCAGAGTCGCTCGCTCGTGAATGCCCTGTTCGAGGGCTCCGTACCTGCCCTGATCCTCGACACCGACGGGATCGTGGTCGATGCCAATCGCCAGACCGTCGAACTGCTGAGCCTGTCGAGGGCCAGCACCGTGGGCCGGGACGTATGGGACGTGTTCGGCCTCGACGATGAACACGAGCGCTACCTGCGTGCCGCCGTGCAGCGAGCCACCCACGGAGAATCCATCGAGTACGAAGCGGTATCCGATACGGCCGACGGCCCGTCGCCGCTCTCGGTGTCCGTGCGCCCTGTCGCGGGCAGAAGCCGGTTCCTGGTCATGGAGATCCAGCCGGCCTAAAGCGCACCGCTGGCGTGGAGCCCGGGCGGCGACCGGCGTAGGTTCGGCGTCCGCACCGACTCCTCCTGATGACTGACGCCCTCGCGTACGCCCGCGACCATGCCGACCGCTTCGTCGGCGAACTCAAGGACTGGCTCCGCATCCCCTCCATCTCGACCGACTCGACGTACGCGCCCGAGACGCGCCGCGCGGCCGAGTGGGTCGCCGGCAACCTCCGCTCCGCTGGCGTCGACCGCGTCGACGTGATGGACACGGACGGCCACCCGGTGGTCCTGGCGGAGCATCGGGTCTCGGACGAGGCTCCGACCGTGCTCGTCTACGGGCACTACGACGTGCAACCGCCCGACCCGCTCGACCTGTGGGACCAGGACCCGTTCGAGCCCGTCGAGGTCGACGGCGACCTCGTGGCCCGCGGCTCGGCCGACGACAAAGGGCAGGCCTTCATGCATGTCAAGGCGACCGAGGCCTGGCTCGCCAGCGGAGGCCCGCCGGTCAACCTCAAGATTCTCCTGGAGGGCGAGGAGGAGATCGGGAGCAAGCACCTGCCGGCCTTCCTGGAGGCCCACCGCGAACGGCTCTCCGCCGACGTTGTGCTCGTGAGCGACACGTCGCTGTTCGCGCCGGGCGTACCGTCGATCGCCTACAGCCTGCGGGGGCTGGCGTACGTCGAGGTAGAGCTGACGGGCCCCTCCAAAGACCTCCACTCGGGCGTCTACGGCGGCGCCGTCGAGAACCCGATCAACGCCCTCACGGCCATGATCGCCGATTTGCACGACGACGACCACCGGGTCACCATCGACGGGTTCTACGACAACGTCCGCGACCTGACCGCGGAGGAGCGCGAGGCCTATCGCCAGCTGCCGTTCGACGAGGC
>JBCDLV010000279.1:0-4767 GCA_038744895.1 Bacteroidota bacterium
CCGCCGACGAACACCTGCCCCTCGAATGCGACGCCGACATCAGCCACCTGGACGGCTTGCCAGACGCCCGCGAGTCCCATGCCCAAGCCTGAGATCCAGGGGATGGTCGCATCATCGTTGCGGAACGCGTCCAGCAGAACGACCACCACGCCCAGCGCAGCCACCAGAAGGATGGGGCCTGTGGCAGCGAGGTCAGGTCCGAGCGTCGGATACATGCGATTGGGTCAGTCTGCTGGCGGGGTTCCGCTGGCGTCTGCGCCAGCGGGATTGCACCATGGGGTTAGCTGCTGAGGAGCGCGTCGATGCGCTGCGCCATGACGAGATCGGTTTCGGTCACCCGGTTGCCCGCGTCATGTGTCGACAGGCGCAGCGTGACCTGGTTGTACACGTTGCCGATCTCCGGATGGTGGTCCAGCGCCTCGGCCTCGAAGGCGACGCGCGTCAGGAACGCGAAGGCCTCCCGGAAGTCGCCGAACTCGAAGCGCCGCTCGATGAGGCTCTCGCCATCGGCCGCCTGCTGGCGCCAGCCGCCGAGCGGGGCTAGCGCCTCGTCGACCGCGGCAGGCGGGAGTGGATCTCTGGACGGCATCGGATGGAGCGAAGATGAGGACGCGTCGCAGCGCGTGGCACTGAGGCGGAAAGCGCCGGATCAGACAGGCGTCGGCAGGACGTAGCCCGAGAAGAAGACCAACCAGACGACGACGTAGATCGGGACGAGGATCGGCAGCGAGTAGCGGACGATGTAGCCGACGAACGACGGCGTGTCGACGCCAGCGGATTCCGCGATGGCCTTGACCATGAAGTTGGGGCCGTTGCCGATGTAGGTCAGCGCACCCCAGAACACGGACGCGACGGAGATCGCCAGCAGGTAGAAGCTCGTTTCGGCCCCTCCCAGCGCGAAGTCCTTGACCATGTCGGGCATGTTGACGTCCATGCCAAACTTGCCCATGGCCGCGCTTAGGAAGCTGACGTACGTCGGCGCGTTGTCAAGGACGCCCGAGAGAACGCCTGTCCCGAAGTAGAAGCTCGTGACTCCGAGCGCGTCGGCGTTGTCAGCGGCATAGGCACCGATGAGCGTGAGCGCCGGCTGCATCGTCAAGAAAATGCCGATGAACAGGAAGCCCACTTCCTTGATCGGCTCGAAGTTGAAGTCGTTGCCTCGCAGAATCGCCTTGTCGGCCGTCTTGTAGGCGGCGAAAGCGACGATGCCCATGATCACCTCGCGGATGCCGAAGGGAATGTGGAACGTCCCGATCAGGTCGAGCACGGTTCCCTTCAGCGCCGGGATCACCTTCGGGTCGATGAACACCGCCGCGATCACGACGGCCAGCCACGCAAACCCGACCTTGCCCTCGATCTGGAGTTGCTTCGGGTTCGGCCCCGTCTTCGAGAGGGACACGTTGACTTCTCCAGCCACGCGGACGTCATCCACGTCCTTGACGTTCGGGGCCTCCGGTACCGCGTCGACGCCAGGCAGGTCGCCGGGCGTTACGTCCTGGCCGTTGTCTTCGGCCGCGCCTCGGATCGATACCGCCTTGTTGCGGCTGTCCACCACGTAGAAGACAGCCGCTAGCAGAAGGATCGTCGGGAGCCAGATGTACCAGACGTTGACGACGGTCCAGAAGAAGGGGACGCCCCGGAGGAAGCCAAGGAACAGCGGAGGGTCTCCGATCGGGGTCAGCGCACCGCCTACGTTCGAGACGATGAAGATGAAGAAGATGATGTGGTACGCCTTCAGCCGACCCGCGTTGAGCCGCATGTAGGGCCGGATGAGGAGCATCGACGCACCCGTGGTGCCGATGAAGTTGCTCAGCACGGCGCCGATGAGCAGCAGGATCGTGTTGGCACGGGGGGTCCCCGCGAAATCCGTCTTGATCAGGATGCAGCCGGAGGCGACGTAGAGGGACCCGAGCAACGCGATGAACGCGAAGTACTCCTCGGCCGCATGGAGGATGGGAATACCATCGTGCAGCACGAAGTAGTAGTAGGCCGCGACGAGGGCGCCAAGAGCGACTGCCACCTTGGGGTAGTGGTGGTGCCAGAAGTGCGGATAGAAAAGCGGCCCTGTCGCGATCATGCCCAGGAGCAACGCGAACGGAATCACGAGCCACACGGGCGGCGTCGCGCCGTGATGCCCTCCGCCTCCGTGATCCTCTCCATCGGCGGCGTGAGCATCATCAGCGTCGACGTCTGCCGTGCCGCTGGCGTCATCAACAGACGCCGCTGGCGCTTCGGTCGTTGGCGCCGGCGAATCGACGGCGTCCTGCCCGACGGCCGGGACCGCGAGCAGAAGAAAAAGCGCCAGAAAGGGAGCGAGCCTAGCCATGGACGGAAGTAGTGGGATCAGTCGACAGTGACGAGGGACTCCGGCCAGGCGACCTCAACGACGACGCCCTCGCCCGCTGGCGCGGACTCGACGGCCTCGGCCTTAAGCATGGAGGTCTCCAGGACGGAGCGGACGGCCGCCTCGCTCTGATTCAGGAAGGGGGCCGGCCAGAAGCCCAGGATCAGCATGAGCGCCGCCAGCGGGACCAACAGGCCGATCTCGCGAGGGTTGAGGTCCTCCATCTGGCGGTTGGCGTCGTCGGTGACGGGGCCAAAGAAGGTGCTGTAGACCATCCAGAGCAGGTACACCGCGGCGAAGATCACGCCCGTGGTTGCGATGGCGATGAGGAGCGGACTCCCCAGCGTCTCGGAGTTCCACGAGCCGATCAGGATCATGAACTCGCCGACGAAGCCATTCAGCCCGGGGAGGCCCGCCGAGGCAAACACGCTGAACAGCATGAAGAAGGTCAGCACGGGGACGCTCTTGGCGATGCCGCCGTAGTCGGCCATCGCCCGCGTGTGCCTGCGCTCGTACATCATGCCGATGATGAGGAACAGGGCCCCTGTCGAAAGACCGTGGTTCACCATCTGGATCAGCGCACCCTGCACGGCCACGATGTCGAAGGCGAACACACCGAGGACCACGAACCCGAGGTGAGACACGGACGAGTAGGCCACGAGCTTCTTGACGTCCGTCTGGGCAAAGGCCACCAGGGCACCATACACGATGCCGATCACCGCCAGCACGCCGATGTACGGCGCCAGGCTGGCCGAGGCGTTCGGGAAGAATGGGACGACGAACCGGAGCAGCCCGTAAGTACCCATCTTGAGGAGCACACCCGCAAGAATCACGGAGCCTCCCGTGGGCGCCTGTGTGTGGGCGTCCGGCAGCCACGTGTGGAGCGGGAAGAGCGGCACCTTAATCGCAAACGCCAGCCCGAACAGCGCGAACAGCCAGAGCTGGGACCCTAGGGGCACGCCGAAGCTGACCAGCTTGTACCAGTCCGTCGTGAACACGCCGCCGTTGACCGCGTCGCCAGCGGCGAACCCGAGCCACAGCACGCCGACCAGCATCAGCAGGCTACCGACGAGCGTGTAGATCACAAACTTGACCGCCGCATACACGCGGTCCTCCCCGCCCCAGATGCCGATGATGAACACCATCGGGATCAGCGTGAGCTCGAAGAAGATGTAGAACAGGAAGACGTCGAAGGCCGCGAACACGCCGAGCACGCCCGTCTCCAGCAGCAGCATCAGCGCGTAGTAGCCCTTGTGCGCCTTGCCGATGTAGGTCCACGACGACAGCACGATGACCGGCCCGAGCAGCGTCGTCAGCAGGATCAGCAGCAGGTTCAGGCCGTCGAGGCCCACGAAGTAGGTGATGTCCACCGACCCGAACCATGGCAGCCGCGTCGCCATCTGGGGCCCGCTGGCGGTCGACACCGACGCGTCGAAGCCGAGCCACAGGCCGATCGACAGCACGAACGTGACGACCGTGAAGGCCAGGGCCGTCCACCGAATCGCGTTGACCGAGGGCAGCGCCAGCAGCGCCAGCGCACCGAGCGCCGGGAGGAAGATGACGAGCGAAAGAAGCCCAGGGATGTCGGCCATGACGAGCGTGAACCAGCGGGGCTAGGCGAAGAGAACGGCAGCGACGACGGCGACGACACCCAGCACGATCGCGAACGCATAGGTCTGGACGACCCCAGTCTGGATGCCGCGGAGGCGCGAGGCCGCGCCTCGGACGAGGCCCGCGATGCCCATGACACCGCCGTCGACCACCTTCTTGTCGAAGGGCGCGAACACCTTGCGAGAGCCCTCCACCACCGGCTTGATGATGGCAGCGGCGTAGGCTTCGTCCCAGTACCACTTGCCGTCGGCGATCCTGTAGAGCCAGCCCATCGTCTTGCGGACGCTCCGGTCAGCGTCGGGACCGCGACGCGCGAACCGAAGCCCGAGCCACGCGGTGGCGATGCCACCGATGGCGATCAGCCCACCGAGCCCGAGCAAGGCCCACTCGATCGCGTGGGACGGCGTCACGTCCTTGACCTTCTCGGCCACCGGCCCCCCGTACGACGAGCCGAGCCAGTGGTGAATCCAGCTCTCGGTCCCGAACAGCTCGGCGACGACCGGCGGCAATCCAAGGAGCCCGCCGAAGACGCTGAGACCGCCC
Source organism: Bacteroidota bacterium (assembly GCA_038744895.1). GTDB lineage: Bacteria > Bacteroidota > Rhodothermia > Rhodothermales > Rubricoccaceae > Rubrivirga. Next base: position 4,499 of record JBCDLV010000279.1, read on the forward strand.
AGCACCCACAGCGGGGTCGTCATCGTCCACGGGCTCTCGTGCGGGTGCGTATCCATCGCATCGGGCCACCGGGGATCGCCCTCGAACGTGAGGAGGTAGGCCCGCGTCATGTAGATCGCGGTCAGCACAGCCGTGATGAGGCCGACGATCCACACGCCGTAGCCCAGCAGCGGATGACCGTCGTAGCCATAGGCGAACGCTTTGAAGAGAATCTCGTCCTTGGAGAAGTAGCCCGAGAGCCCGGGCAGCCCCGCGATGGCTAGCGTGGC
>JBCDLV010000280.1:0-4738 GCA_038744895.1 Bacteroidota bacterium
AGCCGTGATGAGGCCGACGATCCACACGCCGTAGCCCAGCAGCGGATGACCGTCGTAGCCATAGGCGAACGCTTTGAAGAGAATCTCGTCCTTGGAGAAGTAGCCCGAGAGCCCGGGCAGCCCCGCGATGGCTAGCGTGGCTACCAGGAAGGTCCAGCGCGTCTGCGGCATGAACCTCTTCAGACCGCCCATCGTCCGCATGTCCTGGGCGTCGAAGGGGCCCTCGTACGGCAGCGTCGCGTAGGCGGGCGCGGCCTGGTGGCCCTCGTCCTGGTGCCCCTCATCCTGGTGGCCGTGCGCGTCGGTGTGGTCTGCGTGATCGTGCTCGTCGTGGCCGCCATGACCCGGAACGAGCCCTTTGTGCTCCAGCTCGTGCTCGACGTGATGCATCGAGTGAATCACGGACCCCGATCCCAGAAAGAGGCACGCCTTGAAGAAGGCGTGGGTCATCACGTGGAAGATGGAAACGAAGAACGCCCCCACCCCGGCGGCCAGGAACATGTACCCCAGCTGGCTCACCGTCGAGTACGCCAGCACCTTCTTGATGTCGTTCTGCGTGATCGCGACCGTCGCCGCCATGATGGCCGTCAGCGCGCCGACGACGGCGATCACTGACATGGCCGCTGGCGCCAGCAGGACCAGGGGCGACAAGCGCGCCAGCAGGTACAGTCCAGACGTGACCATCGTCGCCGCGTGGATCAGCGCTGAGACCGGCGTGGGGCCGGCCATGGCGTCCGGAAGCCAGACGAACAGCGGGATCTGGGCGCTCTTACCGGTGGCCCCGATGAACAGTAGCAGGCAGACCGCCAGACCGGTGCTGTTGTCGAACAGCGCGAGGGTCTCGGGCGCCAGCAGCGTCGCGAAGTCGAGCCCGAACGGCCCATCGGTCGCCGCCGTGACCGTCTTGTACATGATGAACATCGCCAGCAGGAAGGCGAAGTCGCCCACACGGTTGACGATGAACGCCTTGTTGGCCGCCGCCGAGTTCTTGAGATCCGTGTACCAGAACCCGATCAGCAGGTAAGAGCACAGCCCCACACCCTCCCACCCGAGGAACAGAACCGGCAAGTTCTCCGCGAGCACGAGGTTGAGCATCGCGAAGATGAACAGGTTGAGGTAGGCGAAGAACCGCCAGTAGCCCTCGTCGCCGTGCATGTACCCGATCGAGTACAGGTGAATCAGCGACCCGACGCCCGTGATGATCATCGTCATCAGGAGCGACAGCTGATCGAGTCGGTACGCGAAATCGATCACCAGGTCGCCGGCGGCCATCCACGTGAAGTAGCGCACCACCTGCGGCTCTTCAAAGCCGAAGAACAGGGTACTCGTCACGACGAACGGGACGAGGACCGCCGCCATCGCCAGGCCTCCGACGAGCCATTCCTGCTGGCGCCAGCTGGGCAGGAACAGGCCCATCATCCCGTTGAACGCCGCCATCAGGATCGGCGGGAGCAGGATGAGTTGGACGAGAGGTTCCATGAGGGTGGGGACTCGGAGGGGTCTGGTCTGGTGCAGCGCCAGCGCCGCGTGGTGGGCGCGGGGCTAGCCCCGGAAGAGTCGCATCTCGTCGACGTTGACGGTCAGCTTATTGCGGAACAGCGCAATGACGATGGCAAGGCCGACTGCTGCCTCGGCGGCTGCGACGGACATGACGAAGAAGACCAGGATCTGGCCGTCCACGTCGCCGAAGGCCTGACTGAATGCGACCAGCGTCAGGTTCACGGCATTCAGCATGAGCTCGATGCTGAGAAACACCACGATCACGTTGCGGCGCAAAAGCACGCCGAGGACGCCGATCGTGAACAGCACAGCGCTGAGCGAGAGGTACCAGGTGAGATCCATTCGGCGGAGCGGTCAGCTACGATCTGCGTGGACGTGAGAGCGCGCTCGGGCCGCTGCGGATGACTCGTCGCTCATACGAAACGCTTCTTGGCGAGAAGCACCGCGCCGATGGTCGCCGCCAGCAGGAGCGCGCCGACGATCTCCAGCGTGAACGCGTGGCGCGTCAGGAGGGCCACCCCTAGTTCCTCGACCGATGTCGGCGGGAGCGTGCCTCCGGTGGGGCCCATCGTATCGGAGGTCTCCGGGAGGAGATCCGCCGCGCCGGCGACGGCGGTCAGCAGGAGGGACAACACCGCAACGCCGCCGACGAATGCGCCGGCTCTCAGGAACGAGAACCCCTTCAGGCTGGGGGCCTCCTCCAGGTTGAGCAGCATGATCACGAACAGGAACAACACCATGATGGCGCCTGCGTAGACCAGGATCTGGACGACCCCGATGAACGAGGCGTTGAGCGTCAGGTACAGGCACGCGATCGCGAGCATCGTCTGGACCATCCACAAGGCCGACGCGACAGGGCTGCGCGAGACCAGCATGCCGACCGCCCCGGCCAGGGCGAAAACGGCGAAGACGAAAAAGAGAAACGGCTCCAGCATAAGGTGTCTGTCCAAGCCGACACGAAACCGGCCGCGGCGGCGCGAAAAGATACCGGCGTGCCGGAGACACAGCCAATCTCAGAGCCCGCGGTTGGGGAGCTATCGGTGAAGAGCACCGCTGGCGTTCGGTCTCCCCCCGCGAAGGGCCCGGCGCAACCTCCAGGTGGCGGTCCCGTCTCTACCTTCGATCCGATGGACGCGACGCCTCCACCCCCCGCCCCTCTCGCTCCTCGACGTCGCGTCCGCAAGCGTGACCTTCTGCTGCCTGTCGCCCTCAGTGTGATTGCGGTCGCTGTCGTGTGGTGGGCGACCTACGAGCCCGGCGCCTTTCGGGCGGTCCGCTCCACATTCAACCCGTGGATTTTCCTGGTGGCCGTGGGCGCGCTGGGCCTCCAGATTGTGGCTGGAGGGCTGAGGCTCCGCCACGTATCCAAGGGCGTTTTCGGGCCGCAGCAGGGGATCCGGGCGCAGTTGACGTGGGACTTTATGAGTGCCGTGACGCCCTCAGCGATGGGCGGTGCGCCCTTCGCGGCGTTCTTCATTTCGCGTGAGAACGGCGTTCCCTACGGCAAGGTGACTGCGCTGATGCTGTTCACGATGCTGATGGACCAGATCTGGTTCGCCCTGCTGATCGTGACCATGTATGTGTCCGCGATCTGGGTCCCCGTCTTCCCCACGGGTCTCGGCGCCGCGGGCATCAGCACGATCGCCGCCTACCTCGGCGGGATGCTCTGCTACATCGCCTTCTTCGCGTACGCCACGCTCGTTCGGCCGGAGGTCATCGAGGCGGTGGCGGCCCGAGTCGTCCGGTTCCGGTGGCTCCGGCGGTTCGAGGGGACCGTGACGCGCGAGACGCGAAAGCTGCGCCAGCAGGCCAAGGTCCTCCGTGGGCAACCGCTGGCGTTCTACCTCAAGGGCGCGGGGTACACGCTGCTCTATTGGATCGGGCGCTACGGGATCGTGTTCTTCGTGGCGCTCAGCTTCTGGCGCGACTTCCGGCACATCCTGTTCGTCCTGCGCACGGCCGGGCTGTGGCTCGCCGGTCTCGCCATGCCCACGCCTGGCGGCTCCGGAGGCATCGAGGCGCTGTACGTCCTTTACCTGGCGCCGCTTCTCCCCGACGGGTACGGCGGCCCTGCCCTGCTGGCGTGGAGGGCGCTCGCCTACTACGCTGTGCTCGCGATCGGCTTGGTGGTCGCTGGCGGAGCGGTTCGCGCCCTGCTGGCCGGTGAGACGCCGCCAGCGGAGTCGGACCCTGAGGAGGAGGACGCCGTGGCCGATCCCGTTCCAGAGCCTCAGCCGTGAGCACGCCGCGCCCTGTCGACGACCGACGCGCCGAGGCCGACCGGTACGATGTCCGGGCCATCCACCCGCGGGTGCGGTTCGGGTCGGCCAGCGACCGGTATGCGGCGTGGATCGGCCAGGTGTACCCTCGCGATGTGTGGGCCGGTGAGGTCACGACGAGGCGCAAGTCCGTCGGCGGTCAGTCCTTCGAGGAGCGCCTGCTCCCGGTGGCCTCGGTCGAGGACTACTTCCTTCACTTCGGCGTCCTCGAAATCGACTCGACGTACTACCGGCCACTCGTCGAGGAGACGGGGAAGCCGTCGCCGGGGCTGTTTTCCCTGGAGCACTACAACGACGCGTCGCCTCACAACGCGCGGTTCGTGCTGAAGGCGCCACAGCAGGTCGTCGCCCGACGGCTCCGCCGGAAGGTCGATGGGCGGTGGTCCTACGTCGAGAATCAGGACTACCTGGATCCGGAGCTGTTCACACGCCGGTTCGTGGAGCCTGCGCAGGGCAAGCTGGGCGTCAAGCTGGCAGGCATCATCTTAGAGCAGCCGTACGAGCGGGCATCGGAGAGCCCTTCCCCAGACGCGTTCGTGGCCGAATGGGACCGGTTCATCGCCGAGGTGCCGAACGACGTGCCCCTTCACCTGGAAGTCCGCTCGTCGCACTTGCTCACGCCTCCCTACCTGGAGTGGCTGGCCAACCGGGAGCTGGGGTTCTGCTTCAGCCACTGGCAGTGGCTCCCGCCGCTCATCGACCAGTGGCGGCTCGTGGCCGAGCGGTTTACCTCCGCCAGCGGGACCGCCATCCTCCGCCTCATCCAGCCTCGCGACATGGCCTTCGATGCGTCATGGAAGCTGGCGTATCCGTTCGAGGGCCCCGCCAGCGGGCTCAGCGACACACGCGACGCGCGACGCATGATCGACGAGGCGACAGCGCTGACGTACCAGGCGGTGGAGGCGGGCGTCACGCTCGACGTGATCGGCAACAACCGGGCGTGGGGCAACACGCCGGAC
>JBCDLV010000281.1:0-4729 GCA_038744895.1 Bacteroidota bacterium
AGCGGGATCCAGAGGATCCTCCTCGACGACCCGCACCACCCGGTGCTGATCGCGGATGCCGACCTCCGTTGGGCCGTGTAGAGTTTCCATCTCAGCGACGAGCGCCGTGGCCGTCTCCGCTGGCGCTGCGCCAGGGTCGAGGTCGACCACGCGCACGAGGGCGCCGGGGTACTCGCGTGCGAGGGTCCGGCCGAGTCCGCTCGTGCCTCCCACCGCGTCCGCGTCGTCGTCGCCGAACCGGCCGCCCAGAGCAGAGGTCAGAACGACGATCTGGGCACCTCCTCCGAGAGCCGAGCGCGCGCGAGCGAACTGACGAATCGCCAGGCTGGCGTCGGCGCCGGCCGCGAGGGCGTCCAGGTCGATGAGGCCGTCGGCGCGGTCGAAGCTGTCGGAGAGATCCTCGCGAGCCACGACATCGGCCGATGCGCCTCGGTCCGTGAGCAGGGCCGCGACGGCATCGGCGACGCCTCCGCCATCGTCGACGACCATGAACCGACGCCCGGCAAACTCGACATCGGCCGGTCCGAGGGGCGCAGCGTCCCGAGTCCGAACCGCGTAGCGCCGGAGGGGGAGCACCGGCAGCGGCTCAGACGGCGTGGAGTCGCCTCCTGCGACCAGGGAAGGCTCGGCCAGTACGGGGGCGTTGTCGCGCGCAGCGGTGTTCGACTCGATCCACTCGAGGATGCCGCGCAGCGTCTTCTTCGCAGCCAGCTCCTCCACGACATCGTCCTCCGACACGCCAGCGGGCGGTGTCAGGTCGATGGTCTCGCGGAGCACGCCCAGGATCTCGATCCGCTTGATCGAGTCGATGCTGAGCTCGGCCTCCAGGTCGAGGTCCAAGTCGAGCATCTCCGGCGGGTACCCTGTTCGCTCCGACACGATGCCGACCAGCGTCGCCTCCAGGTCGACCGAAGCAGCGGGCTCAGGCGTGGCTTCCGGTACGGGAGCGGCTACCGCGGGCTCCGCTGGTGTAGGCGGTGCGGGCGCCGGGAGTGCACGCGCCGCTGTGGGCACCGCCGTGTGGACCACCGTCGGCGTCGTGATGACCGTCGGTACGGCCGCCGCCGTGGTGCCGAGGTACCCCAGGACGACGTCGCGCTGCGCAGCCGCAAGCTCACGCATCGAGCGGAGGTACTCGATCACCGCCGCGTCGCGTGGATCGGTGAACGTGGTCGCCGGGGGGGCGGGGGACTCGGCCACGTGAGGAGAGGAGAGAGGGACAGGACTGTCGAACGGGCGTAGCGCCTCGGCAGGCGCCTCGCCGTGAACGGGACGCGCCGTGTGACCGTCGACCCACCACGCCGTGGCCGCAGGGCCCGCTGGCGCAGTCGAGAGGTCGACCAGATTGGCATCTCGGCCCTCGAAGAGGCGAGAGAGGTCCACAGGAATACCGAGCGCCGCCAGCTGAGCTACGGCGCCGAGGAACGGCCGCAGCGGCTCGGCGCCCGAGCGGTCGCAGGGGACCACCGCGTGGGGGCGGTCGCCGAGGATCTTGCTCACCAGGCCGGACAACACCTGCCCGGGGCCGACCTCGACGAAGACACGCGCACCCGCCTCGTGCATGGCGAGGACTTGATCCGCCCAGCGGACCGTCTCGGCCACCTGGCGAGAGAGGCCCGAGCGCACGGCCTCCGCCGTCGGCTCGTAGGCGCCAGCGGTGACGTTGGACCAAACGGGAAGCACCGGCGCCGCGATGTCTCGACTGGCGAGCACCTGGCCGAACGAGTGCTCCGCGTCGGACACCAAGGGGCTGTGGAAGGCGCATGCCACCGGGATCGACCGCGCCGCGAGCCCCTCGCGTTCGAGGTGGGCCACGGCCCGCCCGATCGCCTCCGTCGTGCCGGCGATGACCGTCTGGCGAGGTGCGTTGAGGTTGGCCAGCACGACGTCGTGGCCTTCTAGCGCGGCCCGGACAGCCTCCGCTGGCGCCGCGACGGCCGCCATGGTCCCCGGATCCTCGCCAGCGGCGTCCAGGATGCACGCGGCCCGCGCCTCGCTGATGGCGACGAGTGTCTCGGCATCAAACGCGCCGGCCATGGACAGGGCCGCCAGCTCGCCGTAGCTGTGGCCCGCGAGCATGTCGGGCTCCACGCCGAGAGACCGGACGAGCTGAGCCATCGCGGTGTCCACCATGCCCAGGGCGGGCTGTGCAACACGCGTGTCCTTCAGGGCATCGCGCTGCGCGCGCCGTTCCTCAGACGTGAACGCCGCAGGCGGAAAGATGCGGTCGGCGTAGCCGGGGCCGATCCGGAGCCACTCTTTGAGATATGGGAAGGACGCGAAGACATCCGCCAGCATGTTGGGGCGCTGGCTTCCCTGGCCTGGGAAGAGGAACGCCAGTTGACCGTCCGCAAGGTCGGGATCCGATACGAAGACGCGATCCGGAGCCGCCTCGAAGCGCTCTGCGAGATCGAGGGCATCGAGCAGGTCGCCCGCGTCAGAGGCGACCACGGCCACCTGGGTGGGACCGGACGTGGTGGCGAGCGTGCGGGCGATGTCGCGGAGCCTGCTGGCGGGATCCGCCTGGACGTAGGCACGAACGCGGCGGATCTGTTCGAGGGCGTCCTCGCGCGTCTCGCCTCGGAACACGAACAGCTCGGCAGGCCATGCGTCGACGGCGCCAGCAGTCTCGGCATCCGCCTCGCTGAGGACGGCGTGGAAGTTGGTGCCGCCGAAGCCCAGCGCCGATAGCGCCGCTTTCCGCGAGTCGCTGAGCCACGGCCGCGGGCCGTCGCCGAACGCGAACGGGCTCTCCTCCGCATCCCAGGCTGGGTTCGGCGCTGTGATGTTGAGCGTCCCAGGCCGCGTGCCAGTGTAGATCGCGAGGGCAGACTTGATGAGCCCCGCCATTCCCGCGGCGCATTTGGTGTGGCCGATCTGCGACTTGACGGACCCCAGCGTGACATGCCCCGGCTCTGCGCCAGCGGTGGCGTATACGTCCTCCAGGACCGAAAGCTCTGTCCGGTCGCCGACGACGGTGCCCGTCCCGTGGGCCTCGACCAGGCCGACCTCCGCTGGCGACACGCCGGCGCGGTCGTAGGCGCGGGTCAGCGCCCGCTTCTGGCCTTCGGCCCGAGGTGCCGTGAGCCCGAGGCTTCGTCCGTCACTCGAGCCGGCGATGCCCTTGATGACGGCGTAGACGCGGTCGCCGTCTCGCCGCGCATCATCGAGGCGCTTTAGGGCGACGCACGCGACGCCTTCCCCGAGCGCGATGCCATCGGCGTCCTCGCTAAACGTCCGGCACTGGCCCGTCGGGGACAAGGCATGGACGCTGGAGAACAGCAGGAAGTCGTTGATGCTGTTGTGGAGGTCAGCGCCGCCACAGAGCACGAGGTCGCTCGTCCCGCCGGACAGCTCCTTGACCGCCAGGTCGACAGCGGCGAGCGACGAGGCGCAGGCCGCGTCCACGGTGTAGTTGACGCCACCGAGGTCGAGCCGGTTGGCGATCCGCCCCGCGATCACATTGGCCAGGACGCCAGGGAAGGAGTCCTCGCTGAGATCGGGGAGTGCGTGGTCGAGTGCGTCCGGCATGTCGCCGCAGACCTGCGGAAACATGGCCCGGAAGCCGTACGCGCCGGACAGTTCCGTCCCAGCCTCCGCGCCGAAGATGACGGACGCCCGCTCGCGAGCGAACTCGCGCTCTGCGTATCCCGCGTCTGCGAGAGCCCGACGTGCGACGTCCAGCGCCAGCAGTTGCACAGGTTCGATGCTGGCCAGCGACTTGGGCGGGATGCCGTAGTCCAGCGGGTTGAGCGCGACCGGTGATAGGAAGCCTCCCCACTTCGACGGCGTCTTTTCGCCAGCAGTGGCTCCGGTGGCCTCGGGGTCGTAGTAGACCGCCGGGTCCCAGCGCTCAGGATCGACCTCCGTGATCGAGTTGCGGCCCTCGATGATGTTGCGCCAGAAGGCGGCCAGGTCCGGCGCGTCCGGGAACATGCACGCCATCCCGACGATGGCAATGTCGGTCTGCTCCGCTGGCGTCGCGGACGCTGGCGCCGAGACATCGGCCTGGGCCAGAATGCCGCGTGCGCCTTCGCAGACGTCGCGGTGGAGCTCGGCCATGGTGCAGGTCGCGTCGCGCATGCTGGCCACTTGGCCGAGCATGTACATGCCGTCGCGTCCCTGGTCCTCGTCGCTGACCTCCAGAAGCTGATCGCCGTCCCGGACGATGCCCTTGGAGGCGATACGAAGGCGCCCCAGGTTGAGCTGCTCCAGCTCGGCCCAGACGTCCTTGGACGATCTGCCCTCGGCCTCAAGCTGCTGGCGCCTTTCGGTGAAGGCGCGGACGTAGTTGGTTTCGGCGCAGCGCGTGGCGTGGCCCGGAGCCGTCTCCAACAGAACCGTCTGGTCGCACGCGATCGCCTCGCGCTGGAAGCGTTCCTTGATGGCGCCCGTCGCGACGGCTTCCTCCGTGAAGAGGTAGGCCGTGCCCATCAGGGCACCGATCTTCGCGCCTCGTGCTGCCAGCGTCGCCGTCATCGCCGACACCATCGCCGCGGACCGGGCGTCGTGGATGCCGCCGGCGAACAGGACGTGAAGCGACCCGGGATCGTCATCCTGGAGGAGTCGCTCGATTTGTGCTTCCCAAAGGGCGAAGCTGGAGCGTGGGCCGACGTGGCCTCCGCACTCGCGCCCTTCGAAGACAAAGCGGCGGGCACCCTCTTTCAGGAACAGGTCCAGAAGACCGGGGGAGGGGACATGGAGGTACGTCTTCGTTCCCCTGGCCTCC
>JBCDLV010000282.1:0-4677 GCA_038744895.1 Bacteroidota bacterium
AGTAGAGGTCGGCGAGCGTGATCCTGCGCTGGACGGGTCGTGGGGCTGGGGCAAGCCCGAGGAACAGCACGCCTTCCATGCGCGCGTCCGTGGTCACGTGCCGGTCGAAGGCTCCGTTGTCGAGGGCGTCGTACAGCGCCAGCTTGATCGTGCGCTCGGCGCCGCGATCCGTGCTCGTGGTGCCGTGGATGACGCGGACGGAGGAGCGGCCTCGTCGCGCGGCCTCCACCACCAGGCCGTCGACCAGATCCAGCGCGTCGTCGACGCTGGACCCGTGAAGGTCTAGGGTGACGGTCCGGCCGTCGTCAGACAGATGGGGACGAGGCACGGTGATGTGGAGGCTCCTTCCATGAACGGGATGCTGCCACCCGCGTTCCTCTCACCAGCCCCTCGAATCGCCATGTCTGCCCCCTCGTTCGCGCGTCTGCGCGCTGTAATTGTCGCAACCGTTCGGGACGTGCTCGACGACGACGTGCCCTCCTTGGCTGCGGCCATCGCGTACTACACGGTGTTCTCGCTGCCGCCGCTGCTGGTGATCCTGGTCGCGCTCGCGGGCGCGGTCTACGGCCCGGACCGGGTGTCGGCCCTGCTGGCGGAGCAGGCCGTGTCGTCGATCGGGCCTGGAGCAGGCGAGGCCATCCGCGCCATGATCGAGAACTCGCGCGATGTCGGCACGGGCGTCGGTGCTCAGGTCATCGGTGTCGTGGCGCTTCTGTTCGGCGCCAGCGGAGCGTTCGGCCAGCTTCAGAAGGCCCTCAACCGTGCGTGGGAGGTCGATTCCTCCGGCGACGGCGGCGGTCTCGTCCGGCTCATCGCGAAGCGGCTGCTCTCCTTCGGCATGGTGCTCACCGTGGCCTTCCTGCTTCTGGTGTCGCTGGCGGTCAGCACGGCACTGGGCATCGCCGGTGATGCTGCCGCTGGCGTAGCGGGCGAAGGAGCCATCGGGCTCGGCGTTCGTGTCCTGAACGCCGCCGTGTCGCTCGGCGTGGTCGCCGGCCTGTTCGCCGTGTTGTTCAAGGTACTCCCGGACGCGGAAATCGCCTGGCGCGACGTAGCCATCGGCGCCGTCGTCACCGCCGTGCTCTTCACCGTTGGCAAGGGCCTGATCGGGTTCTACCTCGCCCAAGCAGATCCTGGCTCCGCGTTCGGTGCGGCCGGGTCACTCGCCCTCGTGCTGGTGTGGGTCTACTACTCGGCGCTGATCGTCCTCGTCGGCGCCGAGTTCACCCAGGCGTGGGCGCAGCAAGTCGGCAGCGGGATCCAGAACGAGGGCGACACACCTCACCACGAGACTGCGCCCGCTGGCGAGGTCCACCCGATGGCGCTGCCGCGGGAGCCTGCGCCCTACTCGAACCCAGCGCCGTGATGCGCCAGCGGGGCTGCGCTACGACGCCGGGGCGATCGGACGCTTCACGTCGGCACCCTGGGACGCGTAGGCGAGGTCGTGGAGCTCGGCGACATCGTCGCGCGATAGCTTGAGGATGTCGCGGGCCTCGTGGAGCTTGACGTGCTCGCCCGGCTCGATCAGTCCATCCGCGAGGACCACGTCGATGAGGTTTAGCATCAGGCCGCGCCGTAGCGCCTCGTCCTTGTCGGCGAACACCAGCAGGCTTCGCTCCAGCGGCGGCGGCTGAATGGCCACCTGGAAGAGCCGCTGACGGGTGTCCTTCGAGAGGCCCGTGAGGTCCAACGACTCGAAGATGCGGTCGTCCTCGCTCTCGTCCATGTCGCGGTCGGCGGCGGACATGGCGAAGAGGGCACAGAAGAACGAAAGCTGCTCGTCCTCGGAGAGGGGGGAGAGGTCCAGGGTCGTGGCGGCTGACATGCGAGCGGAGAGGGGAGAGCCGGAAGCTACCGCTTCGCATACCCCACCGTCACGCCGCACGCGCCAGCTGGCGGACCGGCAGGAGGCGCTCGGCCGGGGTCGCGTACCGGTCGAACAGCGTCGCCACGTCGTCGCGGAGCTGCGGTGCCGAGACGTGGTCCGGCCCGTTGGCATAGCGCCCTTCGACGGAGGCGGAAAACCGTGTCCAGTCCGTAACGGTGATGCCGTTACGTAACGCCAGCGGGCCCGCTGGCGCGAACCGATCCCGGAGCCAGTGGCGGTGTAGCGCGGTGGCATCATCCCAGCCATGAGACGGCGCGGGCCGCCCGAGCTCCAGCCAGAGCATCACGGCCGGCTCGTGCCGCTGGACGGCCTCCGCCAGCTGGGGAATCCGCCAGGCATGGCGCACCCGCAGCCCGCGCGTGGTGCGGACGATGTCGGTGTGCCGCAGCCGAAGCTCCTGGAGCGTCTGCGCCAGCGTCCACGCCTCGTCGTCAGCGGGGCGCTGGACGATTGGGACCGGCGGCTCGGGCGCGAAGCGGAACGAGTAGGCTCCGAGATGCGCGCAGGTCTGCCCCGTGGGGTCGGCCTCGTGAGCCGAGAGCGCGTGGTCGAGGGCAGGTGCGAACGAGGCGGACATGGCCGTCTGCGGGGATGCAGCGGCACGATATCCCCGCGCGGTGTCACCCGCGTGTCACACGCCGGTGGTGGTCGTTACGGCATCCCGCCGAACCGTTCGAGGGCGGCCTCCGCCTGATCGGAGCGGCCTGCGCGGCGGCGCTCGCGAGCGTAGGCTCGGACCTCGTCCTCGTTGGCCATGTCGAAGGCTGCGGCTTCCATCTCACGCGCGTCGTCGGCGCGCCCGAGGGCGTCCAGGATGGCTGCCGTCGTCATGGTGTTGGCGAACGTCGCCTGGATTCCTCGCGACCGCTCCGCCCACGCCAGCGCCTCCTCTAGCCGACGGCCGTTGTCCACGGCGTAGCGCGCGATCTGATTCCAGCCGTCGGGGTAGAACCCTGGGATACTGCGCAGCTCCACCTCCATCGCATCGAGCACCACCGCTGGCGTGTCGACCGTGATGGCGATGGGCACTGCCAACTCGGCCCACGACAGCACGAGCGTCGTCGCATCCGTGCTGGGGTCCTCGAAGGCGAACTCCAGGCGCTCCGTCAGGGGCGCCTCCGCTGGCGTCACGGTCACGCGCAGCGCGTCCTCGACCGGGTCGTACGAGTACGAGCCCCAGGCGTCGGCCATCGTCGAAAAGATGATGGTCCACTCGTCTTCGCCCGGGATCGTGTGGAAGCCGTACCTGCCGGCGGGAAGCGTCTGGCCCTCGATTTGGATGTCGGTCGAGGTCTCGAAGACGGTGTTCTCGTTCGCGCCCGCTCGCCAGACCTCGCCGTAGGGTTCGAGGCCGCCGAAGATGCGCCGTCCGTTGACCGCAGGCCGGTGGTAGGTCACCGCCAACTCGGTCAGGCCGACCGTCTGGTGGGCCTCAGCGTAGGGGCTGACGCGCGGCGTCGTGAGCTGGGTCTGGGCCGCTGGCGCCACGGCAACGAAAGCCGCCAGCAGGGCGAGAAGGGAAAGACGCATAGGGCGACGGGCGGTCCCGGTCGGGTAGGGCTGGAAGGTAGCCGAGGTCAGGCTGTGTGCAGCCGCTCGCGCATGGCGCGGTCGGCATCGCGCGTGCGAGGGCCGTTGAGAAGCCGTCCGACGACGGTGTAGCGGACGCCCCATCGGTACGTGACGAGCAGGACACCGGCGACTCCGAGGCAGATCACGGTGAACTTGACGCCCGCTGGCAGCGGCCAGCCGGCTACCAGTCCCTGCGCCAGAAACACGAGGGGCAGGTGGGCCAGGTAGATCCAGTACGCGGCGTCGGATACGAAGCGGACCCAGAAGCGCTCACCCGACAGGATGTGCTGGCCCAGGCCCACCAGTCCGAACACCATGAGCCACGTGAAGGCCACCTGCGCCGCCGCGACCGCCGGCCACCAGGCCCCGCTGGCGGAGAACGTCAGCCACAGCGCGAAGGGAAAAAGGACGAGGGCGCCCGGGAGCAGGATGCGCCACGGACGCCCGATGGCGTCGTGGAGGGGACGGCCACGCCGGTCGGTCCGACCGAACAGGAGGATGCCGAACGCGAAGAAGGACCCGTAGTACGCCAGCAGGCGAGGCAGCGGCCAGAAGCCCTCGGGCGTGTCGGGGCCGAAACCGCGGACGGGGTCTCCCATCAGCAGGCTCGGCAGGAGCGTGAGCAGGGGGAGCGCCCACAGGCTGATGGTGCCCGCCAGCGGGGGAATCTGGATCACGCGCTGGACCACAGAGACGGCGCCTGCGGCGACCGCCAGCCCAGCCAGCATCCACAGCAGGTACCACAGAAACCAGAGGTGCGCGAAGCGAAACGAGCGGTTGTCCCGGATGTCGCGATCGGAATCGAGGATGCGGAACCCGTCCAGCCCCGGCGGTGCGGCCTCGACCGCTTGGACCTCTGCGGTGCCCGCTGGCGCGGCGTCATTAGCCCAGGCTTGCCCGACGAGGATTCCGACACCGACGGCAGGCAGGATCGTGACGACGGCCACCAGGAGGGGAAGTCCGACCCGTCGGAGCCGGTGTTTGACGAGCCCCCAGAGCCCGCGCCTCTGGAGAAGCATGGCAGAGAAGAAGCCGCTCAGCAGAAAGAACAGCGGCATCCGGAAGCCGTGGACGAAGAAGAACACCTCGTCGAAGGGGCCACGCCAGCTGGCGGTCGGGTCCTCGATGAACCACAAGCCGGGGACGAAGCCGAGGGCCGTGTGGAGGACGATGCCGAGGAGCATCGCGAACGCCCGGAGCGCGTCGAGGTGGTGGAG
>JBCDLV010000283.1:0-4652 GCA_038744895.1 Bacteroidota bacterium
GGCACGAGCGGTTCGAGTTCGTCCACCACGATGTCTCGTCGTTCGTGTACGTCGCTGGCGATGTGGACAATTTGCTCCACTTCGCGTCTCCGGCGAGCCCGATCGACTACCTCCGCCTGCCGATCCAGACGCTCAAGGTGGGGTCCTTGGGGACCCACAACGCGCTGGGGCTCGCCAAGGCCAAAGGCGCGCGGTTCCTTCTGGCGTCGACGAGCGAGGTGTACGGAGATCCGCAGATCCACCCGCAGCCGGAGACCTACTGGGGTCACGTCAACCCCGTGGGCAGCCGCGGCGTGTACGACGAGGCCAAGCGCTTTGCCGAGGCCATGACCATGGCCTACCACCGGTACCACGGGGTGGAGACCCGCATCGTGCGCATCTTCAACACGTACGGGCCGAGGATGCGGCTCGACGACGGCCGAGCCCTGCCTGCGTTCATGGGGCAGGCACTCCGAGGCGAGCCGATCACCGTCTTTGGCGACGGGTCGCAGACGCGGAGCTTCCAGTACGTCGACGACCTGATCGAGGGCATCTGGCGGCTGCTCCACTCCGACGAGACCGAGCCCGTCAACATCGGCAACCCGGACGAGGTCTCGATCCGTGAGTTCGCGGAAGAGGTCGTCGCGCTGACGGAATCCGACTCTTCGATCACCTTCCAGGCGTTGCCGTCGGACGATCCCAAGGTGCGCCAGCCAGATATCTCGAAGGCTCGCACGGTGCTCGGGTGGGAACCGCAGGTCAGTCGCGCAGACGGGCTGAGACGGACGCTCGACTATTTCCGCCAGCAGGTCCAAGAAGCCGTCGTCTAGGGCTGGCGTCCGCGGTGCGCGCCGAGGATCTTCCGGCCCACACTCCCGTGCCGGTGACTGACCTGCTTTCGCTCGCGCTCGCCGCCGCCCGCGCCGGGGGCGATGCCATCCTCCCGTACTACGGCCGGCCCATCCCGGTCGACCGCAAGGCCGACGACTCGCCGCTGACGCAGGCCGACTTGGCCTCGCACCACACCATCGTGGACCAGCTGGCGCCAGCGGGCCTTCCCGTGCTCTCCGAAGAAGGAGACCCAGAGGCCGCTGACCGCACCCGCTGGCGCCGCTTCTGGTGCGTCGACCCGCTGGACGGAACCAAGGAGTTTGTCAAGGGCTCGCAGGATCCGCCCATCCGGTCCGGCGAGTTCACGGTCAACGTCGCCCTCATTGAGGACGGTCGCTCTGTGCTCGGCGTCGTCCACGTTCCGGTTCACGGCGTCACGTACTGGGCCGCCGAGGGGCAGGCTTGGAAACAGACCGGTGATGCCGAGCCGGAGCCGATCTCCACGCGCCCGGCGCCTGCCGACGCGCTGACGGTGGTCGCCAGCAGGGACCACGCGGGACCCGAGGTGGCAGCGATCGTCGAGCGGATCGAGGCGTCCGGTCGTGCCGTCGAGGCAGCGTCCATGGGGTCGTCGCTCAAGTTTTGCCTGGTAGCTGAGGGAGCAGCGGACTTCTACCCGCGCACGGCCCCCACCTTCGAGTGGGACACAGCCGCCGCCCAAGCGGTCGTAGAGGCCGCTGGCGGAGGCGTTTCGACAGAAGAGGGGAGCCCGCTGGCGTACAACAAGGCGAGCCTCCTCAACCCGCCGGTCTACTGCTGGGGGGACGGTTCTCTCCGCTGGCGCTCGTGGCTGTCGTGATGGATTGCCGCGAGGCGTCGTTGGCTCGGAAGAGGGAGGGTGCTAGTCTCCGGTCATGACCGTCCACGAGACCTCCCTGCCTGGCGTCCTTCTCATCGACCCTCGCGTGTTCGGAGACGAGAGGGGCTTCTTCCTGGAGCGCTATCACGCCGGCCGGTACGCCGAGGCAGGTATCGACGCGGCATTCGTCCAAGACAACCACAGCCGGTCCCGGCGTGGCACGCTCCGCGGCCTCCACTTCCAGAAGCGCCATCCCCAAGGCAAGCTGGTCGAGTGCGTCGCCGGCCACATCTGGGACGCCGTCGTGGACCTTCGACGAGGCTCGCCGACGTTCGGGACGTGGGAGGGCTTCGACCTCGACGCCGACGGCCACCGCCAGCTGTGGGTGCCTCCGGGATTCGCGCATGGATTCTGTGTTCTGAGTGAGACGGCCGACGTGTTGTACAAGTGCACCGACGTGTACCACCCCGAGGACGAGGGTGGCCTCGCGTGGGACGATCCTACCATTGGCATCGAGTGGCCCGTCGCTACTCCTCTGCTGTCTGAGAAAGACCGCGGCTACAAACCCTTCGCGGAGATGGCCCCTGAGGACCTACCGGAGGTGGCGTTCCCGTGAGAGTTCTCGTCACCGGCGCCAGCGGGCAGGTGGGCCGTGCGATTCTGCGGCTGGCGCCTGCGCTGGGGGTCGATGCTGTCGGTCTCGCGCGGGCGGATCTCGACATCACCGATGCGGTGGCGGTGCGCCAGTCGGTCGGGTCCGTGCAGCCGGATGCCGTCGTCAACGCAGCGGCCTACACCGCCGTCGATCGGGCGGAGTCGGCGCCGGACCTCGCGTTCGCGGTCAACCGAGACGGCGCGCGCAACGTGGCGGAGGCGGCTCGCCAGCGGGGCGTGCCCGTCGTCCAGATCTCGACCGACTACGTGTTCGACGGCACCCAGCCGACGCCCTACAAGACCGACGATCCGACCGCGCCGCTCGGCGTCTACGGTGCCAGCAAAGAGGCCGGCGAGCGGGCTGTCCGCGACACCACGCCCGATCATATGATTCTGCGCACGGCATGGGTGTTCAGCGAGCACGACGGCAACTTTGTCACGACGATGCTCCGGCTGGCGTCGGAGCGAGACCGCCTCCGCGTGGTGGCCGACCAATGGGGCCACCCGACGGCTGCGGACGACGTGGCGCGTGCGGCTCTCGCAGCGGCGACAAAAGCTCTGGACGGCCTGAGCGGCACAGTCCACGCAGCCGGGGCCCCGCTGGCGACGTGGCATGATCTCGCGGTCGCCACTGTCGAGGAGGCGGCACGCGTGGCGGGCAAGGCTCCGATTCCGGTGGATCCGATCTCGACGGCCGAGTACCCCACGCCAGCGCGCCGGCCGGCTCGGGTCGAGCTCGACATGGCCTCGTCGCTGGCCCGGTTCGGTCTCGCACCGTTTGACTGGCGGACGTCCCTGGCCGAGGTGGTCCGACGTCGGATCGGATAGGCCCTGAGTCGGGCCGTTGCAGACCGGTCTATTCACCCCTCGTCAACGCCACCGCGGCACGCGCCGGATAGCTTGCTCGGAAGCGTTTCCACTCCCGCTGGCGGACCCCGTCGACTTCCCCATCTCGCTCCATGCCTACCGTCATTCTCTCCGCCGCCCGCACCCCCATCGGGTCGTTCAACGGCGCGCTCTCGTCTGTCCCCGCCCCTGAGCTCGGCGCGACAGCGCTGACCGGAGCCCTCGACCGGGCTGGCGTGACGCCGGACCAACTGGACGAGGTCATCCTGGGCAACGTCGTGAGCGCCGGCATCGGGCAGGCGCCTGCGCGCCAGGCCGCCATCGCCGCTGGCGTGCCGGACTCCGTCCCGTGCTTCACCGTCAACAAGGTATGCGGCTCAGGCCTGAAGGCCGTCATGCTGGCGGACCAGGCCATCCGCGCGGGCGACATCGAGATCGCGGCCGCTGGCGGCATGGAGAACATGTCCAAGGCGCCGTTCCTCTTGGACAAGGCCCGCACGGGCTACGGCTACGGCAACGGCACGCTCGTGGACAGCCTCTTCCACGACGGCCTCCGCGATCCTTACTCGGGAGACGCGATGGGCGTCGCCGGCGACCTTTGTGCCGAGACCTGCAACGTGCCGCGCGACCGCCAGGACGCGTTCACGATCGAGAGCTACACCCGCGCCCAGGCGTCGATGGAGAACGGGGCGTTCGCACAAGAGATCGTGCCCGTGACGGTCAAGGGCCGCAAGGGCGATACCGTCGTGGAGCAGGACGAAGAGCCTCCGCGCACCCGCTTCGACAAGATCCCGCAGCTGCGTCCGGTGTTCTCGAAGGAGGGAACGGTTACGGCAGCCAACGCCAGCACGATCAATGACGGTGCCGCGGCCTTGGTCGTCGCCAGCAGCGCCTGGGCCGAGTCCAACGGCAAGACGCCGATCGCCCGCGTCGTGGCGAGCGCCCAGCACAGCCAAAAGCCGGTCGAGTTCACGACGGCGCCCATCGAGGCGGTCCGCAAAGCGCTCGACAAGGCCGGGCTGGCGATGGATGACATCGACCTGTTCGAGGTCAACGAAGCGTTCGCGGTCGTGGCGCTGGCGGCGCAGGACGCGCTCGGCATCCCGCACGAGAAGCTCAACGTGCGCGGCGGCGCGGTCGCCGTCGGGCACCCCATCGGCGCCAGCGGGGCCCGCATCCTGACGACGTTGCTCCACGCCATGATCGAGCAGGACGCCACGCGCGGCCTGGCGGCCATCTGCAACGGTGGCGGCGAGGCTACCTGTCTCATCGTCGAGCGGGGGTAATCGGCTCTTAACGCATGTCCCGCAGGGCTGCGCATCGACCTCTCATCACGCACCACTCTCCACGCATCACGGAATGAACGTCACCGTCATCGGCGCGGGCACGATGGGCAACGGCATCGCCCACGTGTTCGCCCAGTCCGGCCACGCCGTCACGCTCGTCGACCTCGACCAGGACCGGCTCGACCAGGCGATCGCCA
>JBCDLV010000284.1:0-4647 GCA_038744895.1 Bacteroidota bacterium
GCGCGGAGCTCCGCGGACGCGAATGGCTTGGCGAGGTAGTCGTCGGCTCCAGCCCCGAGGCCTTCGACGGTGTCTGGAACCGATGCCCGGGCGGTGAGCAGGAGCACCGGGATGAAATCGGTCTCGGGATCCGCTCGCAGCTCGCGCAGAAGTCCGAGCCCATCGAGGCCCGGCATCATCACGTCGCTCACGATCGCGTCCGGGACGCGCCCGCGGACGAACGCCAGCGCCTCGTGGCCCGAGGCCGCCTCCGCGACGGCGTAGTCCGCGTCGAGGTGCTGGCGGACGAGCGCTCGCAGGTCGTCGTTGTCGTCGACCACGAGCACGAGCGGGACGTCGGCGTGCGCCAGCGGAGGCTCCGGGGTGGCGCGACCGGCGCCGCCGTCTCCAGCGCCATCCCCGGAGACGCTGAGCAACGCCGCCGTTCGGAGATCGGGCTCGGTCCAGGGCCGCCCGGCGTCGCGCTGACGCGGAAGGCTCAGCGTGAACGTGCTCCCCTGACCTGGCACGCTCTCGACGGTGGCGTCTCCGCTGTGGAGCCGGGCGACCTCTCGAACCAGCGAAAGCCCAATGCCAGACCCTCGGCGGCTCGACGCGTCGGGAGCCTGGTAGAACCGGTCGAAGACGCGGGCCGCATGCTCCGGGGCGAGACCGGGACCGGTGTCCGACACCTGAAATCGGAGGGGAGTCCGGAAGTCACCAGGGGTGAGCGTGAACACCACCCGCCCGCCCGCTGGCGTGTGCGACAGCGCGTTGGCGAGGAGGTTGACGAGGGCGCTCTCGACCAGGACTGGGTCGAACGTCCCCTGCGCATCGGGGAGGTCGGTGTCGAAGTGGATGCCCTCGCGCTCGGCCAGGGGCTCGAACGCCTCGGCGACGCGCGTCGCAAACGCTGCGGCGTCGAGCGAGGCGATCTCTGCGTCGAGCTCGCCGGCGTCGGAGCGGGCCAGGGTCAGGAGCTGCTCGACGAGCGCCAGCAGGCGACGGCCGTTGCGCGACGCCAGCTGAACCTGCTGGCGAACGGCCTCGGGGACCTCGCCGTGTCGCCCCTCGGCCACGTCCGCCAGCGGGCCGAGGATGAGCTGAAGGGGCGTTCGGAACTCGTGGCTCACGTTGGCGAACAGCCGGCTCTTTGCCTCGTCGAGCGTCAAGAGCTGGGCCGCCTGCTCCGCGACGGTCTCCTTCTCTGCCTCCAACGCGGCCGTTCGCTCGGTCACGAGTCGGTCGAGGCGGTGCGCCCGCTCACGCAGCGTGCGGTCCCGCTGGCGGACCGCGAGCAGACCGGCCACACCGAGCGCGAGCACGCCGAGCAGTCGTGCCCAGCCTGTCTCCCACCAGTACGGCGGAACCGTCAGAGCGACGGCAGCAGGGGCGCTCCATTCGCCATCGGCGATGCGAGCCCTCACGCGGAACGTGTACTCCCCCGGCGAGACATTCGTGAACGTCGCCTCTCGGTCCGTCGTCGGATCGAGCCATGTTTCGTCGAATCCGTCGAGCGCGTACTGGTACGTGACCCGGTCTGGCGCTCGCGTCCCGACGCCTCCGAACGTGACCACGAACCGGCGATCGCCAGGCGACAGCGCCACGGCCTCGCCAGAGACCCACGTCTTCTGGCCTCCGCCCGTCTCGATAGACTCCACGTAGACCAGAGGGCCGGTCTGCTCCAGTGCTCGCGCTCGCATGGGGTCGAGTCTCGCGACCCCTTCGAACGTGGGGAACCAGAAGGTGCCATCGGAGGCGCGGAGCGCGGGCCAGCCGGATCCCTCCGGATTGGGCAGCCCGTCGGCCCGTCCGTAGCCCACACCGTGAACCTGATCACCGCGCCCCGCGAATACGGCCTCAACGTCGGAGCGGCGGACCCGGTGAATGCTCTGGTTGCCTCCCATCCAAAGCATCCCCGACGCGTCCTCGAACAGAGACGACACGACATCCTCCGCCAGCCCGCGGGACACGTCCAGGACATCCACGCGACCGTCGAGAAGGCGCGCGAGGCCGCCGCCGTACGTCCCGATCCACAGGGCACCGTCGTCGGTCCGGTGGACCGCGCGGACGATATCGACCGGAAGGCCTTGCTCGGACGTGAACGTCTGGGCGCTGTCTGGCCCGATCCGCACGAGCCCTCCATTCGTCGCCACCCACACGATGCCGTCCGGCTCTCGGACGAGCGCGTGTGATGCCTCCGTTCGTATGCGCCGGCGGACATTGAGACGCGTGCCGTCATCGACAACCCAGAGCGTCGCCTCTCGCGTCCGGACCCAGAGTCCTCCGTCGAGGGGGAGCACCTGGAACACCTCCTCGTCGAGCACGCGCTGAGAGCCATCGGGGGCGATCCCGGTCAGCTGGTACCCCGCAAACCACCGCGTGCCGTCCGGCCCCTCAGCTATCCCGAACCACTGCCCTCGCGGCGTGTCGACCCGCTGCGCGCGGCCGCCCACGATCTCGTACAGCCGTCCATCACCCGCCGAGACGATCGGCCGTCCGCTAGCTTCGGTGACGGTTACGACGGGACCGGCGGGGAGCCCATGCGACTCGGAGAACACGGTGAATGGAACCTCCCGGATCGCGACGACACCTGCGTCGCCCGTCGCGACCCACACGACGCCCTCCCGATCCTCGAACACATCTACGACGAGCGCAGTCGGCAGCGTGATCGCCTGTGACGGCATACCCGGTGCCGAGACATGCATCGTGATGCCGTCGGTCGCCCACAGCCTGCCGTGACGGTCGATCCGCCATGGAATCCCCAGTGCCGGATACTCACCGAGAGGCTGACCGGATGGTCCAGAAACGATCCACCGGTCGCCAGCGGAGCGCATGACTGCGATCCCCTCCCCCGTCGGCACCACGTGGCGCACGCCAGCCTCGCCGACAGGCTGGAGACGATCGGCGACCACTTGGCACAGCCGGTCACCGTCGCAGCGGACCCACACGGTACCCGCACCGTCCGTGGCGAACCGCCCTGCGATCGGCCGGCTGGAATCCGGACCGCTGGCGGTCAGCAGGCGCTCTCCTTCCCGCACGTAGATGCGCCCGCCACGGCCGGCCGCGACATCTTGCGGGCTGTCGGCATCCAGGGCCTCGACGACTTCGAAACGCCTGCCCTCCCGCCGCGCCACGCGTCCGTCCTCCATCGCCACCCAGAGGACACCGTTTCCGTCCACGACGAGTCCATTCAGCCGGGGGCTCGGCAGGCCCGAGCTTGCACCTCCGGTCTCGACTGTGAACTCGGTGCCATCGAACCGAGCGAGGCCACCGGTCGTGGCAATCCAGAGGAAGCCGTTCGCTGTCTGGTCGATGCCCGTCACCGTGTGCGCGGGGAGGCCGTGCTCCGTGGTCCAGAGCTCCGTCTGGAACCGTGGTTGCGCCCCGGCCGACGCCGCGAGCGCGAGGAGTAAAAGGAGGCGACCGGGCACCGGGAGGACGCGAAGATGAGGGCTAACCTACCGGAACTTCGGCACCCGACTTATGAGCCGCCGCGCGGTGGACGCGCGGCATGATTTAGTCCCGTGGCGGCCTTCGGTCAGAACCCCGCCCGCTGGCGCCGCCGGGCACCGGCACCTTCTGTCGTCTGGCACAGCCACCACCGCAGCGAAAAAATCCCACGCCCGCGGCGGACCGTGACGGGATTCCCAGGCCTTTCCGGTTTCCAACCATAGACGCCCCTCACGCCCCTCCCGATGTCTCAGAGTTTCCAACACGAGAAGCCGCCCGCCCGCGTCAACCTCTTCCTCGAAGTCGCCAAGGGCGATGCCAAGGAGCGCGTCGAGCTGCCGATGCGGCTGCTCGTCATGGGCGACTTCACCAACCGCGAGGACGGCACGTCACTCGAAGACCGCGAGGTCATCAACCTGAACAAGGACAATTTCGAGGACGTGCTCAAGTCCCAGGAGCTGCGTGTCCAGACCGCCGTCGAGAACACCTTGACCGACGAGGACGACCTCGCCATCGACATCTCGTTCGATTCGATGAAGTCGTTCAACCCGGAGCAGATCGCCAAGCAGGTACCGGAGCTCTCGCGGCTCCTCGCCACGCGCAACCTGCTCCAAGACCTCCGCAACCGCCTGATCTCGGCCGCCGACTTCCGCAAGCAGATCGAATCAGTCATCAACGACCCGGCGGCTCGCGAGCAGCTCCTCGCTGAGCTCGACTCGATCATCCAGGATGACGCTGGCACCGGCGACGCCGAAGACGCCTAGGACCGCGCGCTAACCCATCATTGCGGCACGCTGCCGCTCCCGCTCACCCCGACCCCAGAACTGACATGGCCGAGGCCCAGTCGCAGTCCGACGCCGCCGCCGCGGAGACCACCGAGGAGGGCTCGCTCCTCGATTCGATCCTCTCCAAGGTCGACGTCAAGGCGCCCGCTGGCGACGTCCGCATCGACGCCTTCTCCGACGCCGACGCCGTCGGTGGCCAGGACCGTGGCGCCATGATGTCGGCCGCGCTCCGCGTGTTCGTCGACGCCGTCGCCAAGTCTGGCGACCCCATCGAGAAGATCGACAAGCACCTCGTCGACGGCCTCGTCGCCGACATCGACGCGACCATCAGCCGCCAGCTGGACAAGATCCTCCACAGCGCCGAGGTGCAGAAGCTGGAGTCGGCGTGGCGCGGCCTCAAGTTCCTCGTCGACCGCACGGACTTCCGCAA
>JBCDLV010000285.1:0-4605 GCA_038744895.1 Bacteroidota bacterium
CCTGTCGTGCGTGCGGACGGATGCGGCCGCTGCCGCCGAGATCGCCTACGACCTGATCGCGGGCATCGACCCGGCCTTGATCGACCGAGCGGTCGCGACGGCCCTCTACGTGGGCATCATGACCGACACAGGGTCCTTCCGCTACGGAGCCACTACGCCGCGGACCCACGCCATCGTCGCCGATGTCCTCGCGCGCGGAGACCTGCGCCCAGAACCCATCCACGTGGCGCTCTTCGACGGGCGGAGCCGAGAGGGGCTGTCGCTGCTCGGCCAGGTACTCGGCACCATCCAAACCCACTACGCCGGCCGGCTGGCGACGTTGTTCGTCACGCAGGACATGATCCACGGCAGCGGTGCGCTGTTCGACGAAACAGAGGGACTCGTCAACTACGGCCTGTCGCTGGATGGCGTGTTGGCGGCGGTGATCGCGCTGGAACTGCCGTCAGGCGTCAAGCTCTCGTTTCGCTCCAAGGGCGACTGCCCCATCAACGCGTGGGCGGCCTCCTTCGGCGGCGGTGGCCACGCCAACGCCTCCGGCGCGTATGTCGCGGACGGACAGCTCCGCCGCGTGCTGAAGCAGGTCGTGGATACCGCGCCACCCCACGTTATGGCCGATGCCAGCGACCTCGCGGACACGTCCGACGAGCTCTCCGATGCCGACCTGGCACTTCTGGCCCAGTTCAACGGATCGCTGTAGCCGAGGCCATGTCCACCACCCATCTTCCCGCTGGCGCACCAGCCCGTGGCCTTCGCGTGCACGTCGTCAAAGCCGCCGCCAGCGGTCTCGCCGACGACGTGGCTGCGGCGGTCGACATCGCCACCACCACCAAGGCACCGGTCGTGCTGCCGGCGCCAGCGGGCGAGTCGCGCATCGTGTCGGTCCTCGGCGATCAGCCCGGCCTGGAGCGTTGGCGGTGGGCCGCGGCCGCAGCCGCTCGCGTGGCGCTGTCCATGAAGGCGAGCGCCGTCACGCTCGTGGCGACGGACATCGGCGACCCAGACGTGATCGCTGCTCTGGTCGAGGGGTACCGGCTCGGGGCGTACCGCTACACGGACTACACGTCGGCCGACTCGCCAGCGGAGGCGGACCTCTTCGTCCAGGCGGCCGGAGACCCGTCTCGCGCCATCGAGATCGCGGACATCCGCGCCGACGTCACGGCATTCGCTCGGGACCTGGTGAACACGCCGCCGGATGCCAAGATGCCGGCGGTACTGGCGGACCGGATCGGGGAGGCCGCGGCGTCCGCTAGCGTCCGCGTGGAGATCTGGGGCAAGGAGCAGATCGAGGCCGAGGGCATGGGCGGCCTGCTCGGCGTGAACCGAGGCAGCCTCGATCCGCCCCGCTTCGTCACGTTGGAGTGGGCGCCTGAGGGACGCGAGGATGACGCCCCCGTCGTGCTGGTCGGCAAGACCGTCACCTACGACACCGGTGGCCTGTCCCTCAAGCCGACCAAGGGCAGCATGGACAAGATGAAAGCTGACATGGGCGGAGGGGCCGCGGTAGCAGGTGCGGTCATCGGCGCCGCCCGCCTCGGTCTCCCGGTTCGCGTCATGGGTCTGCTGCCCATGTCCGACAACCGCCCCGGTGGCCGCGCCTACGCGCCTGGCGACGTGCTCACGATGCACTCGGGCACGACGGTCGAGGTCATGAATACCGATGCCGAGGGGCGGCTGCTCCTGGCCGACGCGCTCAGCTACGCGCGCCAGCTGGCGCCACGGTGGGTGCTCGACGTGGCGACGCTCACGGGCGGCCAGGGAATCGCCCTCGGCGAGCGCGTCGCCGCCATCGTCACACGGCCAGACGACGATGGCCTCGGCCGTCGCGTGCAGGAGGCCGGCGAGGCCACCGGGGACCTCGCGTGGCCGCTCCCGCTCTTTCCGCACTACAAGCGCCAGCTGGACAGTGACGTGGCCGACCTCTCGAACACCGGCGGTCGCATGGGCAGCACCATCACGGCGGCCGCCTTCCTGGAGCACTTCACGCGTATGGACGGCGAGCCTGCCTACCCGTGGGCCCACGTCGATCTCGCGCGTCCGGCGTTCCTGGATGCGCCCTACGGGTACCGTCCGAAGGGCGCCACGGGCTTCGGCGTGCGCCTCATCCTGGACCTGCTGGCGGACGAGGCGCGCGATTCCCCTGTCGCGTCATGATGCGGCTGGCGCTGCTTCTGCTGATTGTCGTCGCCAGCGGCTGCGCCACGGACGACGATGCGGCCGGCACCGATACGCCCGCGGTCGATACGCCGGCAGAGGTTCCGGCTGCGGCTGGCGACACACCGGACGAAAGCATCCCCGCGGACTCGTCGCTGTCAGTCCCGTAGTGCGCCCTCGCCTCGCCATCAGCCTCGGCGACCCGAACGGCATCGGTCCGGAGGTCGCCCTCAAAGCCGCCAGCGGAGACCTCGGGGCCGACCTGCTAGCGGTGGGCTCGGCGTCGGTCTTGGAGAGCCAGGCGAAGCGGCTGGGACTCGGAGAGGTTCGCCGCGTCGGTAGCGCGCGCGAGGCGGGTCCGGGACTCTCGGTTCTCGACATCGGCGGCGATGCGTACACCTGGGGTGAGACATCGGCGGAGGGTGGCCGCCAATCGATGGAGGCGGTGGCCCGCGCTATCGACCTCGCGCTCGACGGGGAGGTCGATGGGATGGTCACGGCGCCCATCTCCAAGGAGGCGATCCAGAAAGCCGGCTACCTGGTGCCGGGCCACACGGAGTTTCTCCAGGAAAGGACGAGGGCCGAAACTGTGGTCATGGTGTTGGCGGCTGAGTTGGAGGCGGGACCCCTCCGCGTCGCGCTCGTCACGGTGCATGTGCCGGTTCAGTCCGTGGCCCGTCTCGTGGTCGCGCCCCGCATCGAGCGGATCTGCCGGACCCTCGCGGAGGCGCTCCGCCGCGACCTCGGCATCGCAGATCCCCAGCTGGCGGTCCTCGGCCTGAACCCCCATGCTGGCGACGGTGGCGTGATCGGCCGCGAGGAGATCGAGACCATCCGTCCGGCGCTGGACGCCTTGCGCGCCAGCGGGCTCTCGGCGTCCGGTCCGCACCCGGCCGATGCCTTCTTCGGCCGAGGCGCCTGGCGACATGTGGACGCCGTCGTCGCGATGTACCACGATCAGGGGCTCGCGCCCTTCAAGGCGCTGGCGCAGGGCGCGGGCGTCAACGTCACGCTCGGCCTTCCCATCGTCCGCACCAGCCCCGACCATGGGACCGCCTTCGATGTCGCCGGCCAGGGCGTCGCGGATCCGTCGTCCATGATCGCTGCGATCCGCATGGCGTCCGAGATGGCGCGCCGGCGCGCCAGCCACAGCACCACAGGCGCATGAGCGACGTCGAGCCGTACTCCGCGCTCGCGGCGGGCTACGATGCCGTCATGGCCCACGTCGATTACCCGATGTGGGCAGCGTACCTCCATCGCCTCGTCCAGCATCATCATGCGGAGGCGCGCTCCATCGCAGAACTGGGATGCGGGACGGGTGCTCTGGCGGTCGCCCTCCAGCCGTTGGGCCCCGGAGACGGATACCGCTATCGCGGAGTCGACGGATCGGACGCGATGCTGGCGGTCGCGCGCCAGACGGCCGGACGGCTGGCGGTGGACGCCTCGTTCGAGCACGGCGACTTTCTCGACCCTGTCCCGGGGCCGCCAGCGGACGTCGTCGTCCTGGTCTACGACGGGCTGAATTATCTCCTGCATCTGGAGGAGGTCGTCACGCTCCTCCGCCACGTCGGCGACGCGCTGGCACCGAGGGGAATCGCGATCATCGACCAGTCGACGCCAGCCAACTCGGTGAACCATGCCGAGGGGTTCGACGATGTGGGGGAGACGGGCGCCTTCTCGTACCGACGCACGAGTGCCTACGACGTGGAGCGGCAGATCCACACCACCACGTTCACGCTCACCGAGACCGCCAGCGGGAAGCGTGTGACGGAGAGGCACGTGCAGCGCGCGTACTCTCTCGCTGAGGTGAGAGGGGCGATCCGTGAGGCGGGGCTGGTGGAGGTTGCGGGGTATGACGGCTTCGAGGTCGATGGCGCCACGGAGGCGTCCGAGCGCGTGCATTGGGTTCTCCGCGCTGGTTCGGGCGTGTAGTTTGCGGCGTCGCCCCCGAACGCTGTGGAACCCGTCGTCGAACGCATCGCGGATACCGTCTCCGCTGGCGAGCGCCGCCAGCGGCCTCTGGTGGAGCTCCAGAACGTGGCTGCCGGCTACACGGACCCGACTGGTGCGCGCGTCGATGTGGCGGCCGACCTCAACCTGACGCTCGATCGGGGCGAGATGGCCTACCTCATCGGTCCCACAGGTAGCGGCAAGTCCACGCTTCTCAAGCTCCTGTACATGGACGTGAAGCCGGAGTACGGGCTCGTCCGTGTGGGACCGTACCAATCAGACACGACGAAGGAGCGGGACATCCCCCACCTCCGCCGCATGTTGGGTGTCGTGTTCCAGGATTTCAAGCTGCTTCCCGACCGCAGCGCCTATGACAACGTGGCGTTCGCGCTCCACGCGACAGGCGTCCGCGGGAAGGAAGTCCGGAGGCGTGCGCTGCAGGCGCTCGCGGAGGTCGGCCTGAGCCACCGTGCCAAGGCGCGCCCGAGCGAGATGTCCGGCGGC
>JBCDLV010000286.1:0-4575 GCA_038744895.1 Bacteroidota bacterium
CCTGCGTGATCTGGCGCCCGCTGGTGTTGACGCGTCCGAGCACGAGCGTGTCGCGGAAGGTGACGCGGTACCGGTGGCCGTCTTCCAGCACCGTCGGGTCGATGACGCGGTAGCCCACCTCCCCGCTGGCGAAGCCCTGCACGCGCTCGATCTGGGCACCGCCCTCGGTGTAGCCGGCCGCCGCCTGCGACGGCGTCACGACGGCCACGTTGGGGCCCGTCCGCGAGACCGATCCGTCCGGTGCAATCGTGATCGCGATGGGGCACTCGGACGGCTGGATGTTGACGGGCGTCGCGCCGAAGTCGTAGCTGGTGACCGCGTAGTAGTACTGGACGCCGTTGACGGCCGTCGAGTCGACGAACGTGTTGGCCAGCCCGTTGGCGGCCTCACCCGGATCGCGGACGTTGTTGCCGAGGTAGAACTGCGTCCCGTTGGTCGACACTGGGTGGAAGCCCTCATTGCCGTTGATGAGGTCGAACTGGGCCACCGGGCGCAGGAAGCTCACGTTGCCGAACCCGTCCGTGATCTGGCGCGCGTCCAGGAAGCCGGGGTCGGTGGACCGGTAGACGCGGTAGCCCTCGAAGTCGCGCGGGTCGAGGCCCGGCTGCGCGAGGTCGGCGATGAACGTGTCGAAGGAGTCCTCGGCGGCATCGTCCCAGTAGAGCGTGACCGCGCCGTCGCCTGGTACGGCGCGGACGGTCGGGCAGATGGGCGCCTGGGCGAAGCGGTAGTCGGCCTCGTAGGCTTCGAGTGCGTCCTGGCGCTTCGTAAGCAGGTCGCGGTATCGGCCCTCGACATCGCTCGCCTGGCGCCCGTAGTCGACGTCGCCGAGGATGACGGCGAACGAAACCGACTCGGTCTGGCCCGCGCGCAGCGGGAACGTGCCCGCCGAGACGAAGAGGTCGGTGTCGCGCGACGCGGGCGAGACGCCCGGCTCCAGAAGCGAGAACTGCCCCGGCACCAGGAAGTCGAAGAACAGCTGGCGGTCGGCGATTGTCTGGTAGCTGATGGCGCCAGCGGGCCGGAACTGGACGTTCGTGATGCCGATCTGGTCGGACTCCGAGATATCGGTCACGTCGACGTTGGGCTCGCCCGGTAGGTCGGTTCCAGTACCGGAGGTGGGGACGCCGTCGGCCTCGCCGGTGTCGACGGTGTTGTCCGATCCGTCGAGGCCCACGTCGTCGAGCGCGGCCCGCCAGTCGCCGTCGTTGTCGATGCCGTCGTCGCGGCGCTCGTCGATCATCTCGTCGATGTCCTCGTCGATGCCTTCGTCCACGGCGCCGTCGCCGTCGTTGTCGATGCCGTCGGCGTAGGGCGAGCCGAGGTCCTCAGCCTTAACGTCGTAGAGCACGATGTCCGTGCCCGGGACGGCGAAGCGGAAGTACGGCGCATCGCCAGCGGCGGCGTCGATCATGTCCTGCGTCACGAGGGGACTGCCCGGCTCCCAGAGGAAGTCCGCCGGTGGCCCGGTCGCGAAGGCATCGCCGTCGTTGTCGATGTTGTCGCGGAAGGCCTTGCCGAGGTCGTCGGTGTCCGTGCTCCCGTACGTGATGCCCACGCCGATCAGCCAGACCGGCTCGCCGGCGTCGGTGTCCGGGTTGACGGGCCAGCGCCCGTAGCGGTCGGCCGCGGCCTCGTCGATCATGGCCTGGGTCACCACGGGAGAGCCCGGCTCGCCATCGTTGTCGTTGTCGATGTAGTCCGCGAAGCCGACGCCCACCTGGGACCCGAACGCGGCCTGCGTCGAGTCCTCGTCCACGAGCCCGTTGCCGTTGTTGTCGATGCCGTCGAAGCGCAGCCGCCGGCCGGCCGCGCCCGTCTGGTCGCCCTCGCCCGCCAGCAGGTCCAGCGTGACCGTCGGGCTGCCCGGCTCGCCTCTCGTGACGCCGCGGAAATTGAGCTCCGAAGCCTCCTCGGCCGTGGTCCCGTCGCCGTCGTTGTCGATGCGGTCCGTCGCGTTGCCCGGCGTCTCCAGGAAGAAGGCGATGCCGCCTTCGACCTCTGCGCCTTCGAAGGCCGGGTCCGGCGAGCGCCCGTCTCGGTCGGCGAGGAAGGCCGTGTCGAGAAGCAGGTCGAAGAACGGCTGATCGTCCGACGCGTCGGGGTCACCACCCACGAGGTCGGCCAGCCAGAGCGTCACGCCGACCGTCGAGAGGTCCTGCGTGCCGTCGTTCTTGACGCGGTGGAGGATGAACACCACGTCGTCGATGAGGACCTGGCTCCAGGCCAGCACGCGCGTGTCCGCCAGCAGGCCCAGCCCGCGCCGGGAGCGGTCGGTCTCGTCGGGGTAGTAGGTGTTGTTGGGGCGCGCGTACTCGTCGTCGCCCATCTTGTAGAACACCTCCAGGTCGGCGTTGAAGACGTTCTTGCCGAAGAGGCCGCTCCAGGAGCCCGGCCACCCGGGGTCGGTGGGGTCTTCCAGCTTGTCCGGCCAGAAGGAGGGCCAGGACTCCGGCAGGTCGCTTCGCGCGATCCCGAGGTCCTCGTCGGCAGGGTTGACGTAGCCGCGCACGGGCGTCCAGGTCCACGACTCGGATGGGTTGTTCTGGTTGGTCCGGTAGTTCGGGACGTTGACGATCCACTCGCGGTCGCCGCTCTCGCCGACCACCTCGGCGCCGGTGAACAGACCGGTCAGCGCGATGTAGTGGCGGCGCGTGTTGCGGGGCCACTCGTAGGGAATCTCGTCCGGTCCGGCACCGGTCCGGCCCGTCTGGCCAAAGTTGAAGACCGTCGTGCGCACCACGTTGGCGTCGAGGTCCGTCTGGCGACGCTCGAACAGATCCACGCGCTCGTCCGACGGCACGTGGTCACGGTCGATCTGCCCCTGCGCGAACGCCGGGCTGGTGACAAGGAGCAGCGCGCCCACGGCGACCGCCAGCGGAGCAGAGCCGCGATCGGACAAACGAAGAGACATGAGGTAGCTAAGCGCGTTCATTAGAAGCCGACGGAGAGGCCGAGTTGGATGCGGCGCGGCTCCTGGTAGAAGTCAGGGCGGACGTAGAAGCCCGGATCGTCCGTGGCGCCCACGTTGAGGAAGGTCACGTCGGGCAGCCCGGTGTCGCCGAAGACCCCGTTGGCATTGCGGGCATCGAGCAGGTTGAACACCTGCACGAACACACGCGGCGTCACCGCGCCGAGCGAGAACTCGCGGAAGGCATAGAGGTCGACGCTCGCCGTGGCAGGGCGGCGCAGGGCGTTGGTGGGAACCGCCGGGAGCGTCCCGATGCGGTCGCCGTCAGCATCCCGGGCGGGCGTGTAGGGGTATCCCGTCCCGAACCGCCCGATCGCAGAGGCGCCCCAGCCGTTGCCACCCAGGAAGACGTTCGCGTTGAGCGTGTGCCGCTGGTCCCACCCGAGCGGGATGATGCGGAGCGCGGGGTCGCCGGACCCGTTGCGCGCGGCGATGGCGTCGTTCGGATCTGAGTTGGAGCCCTCGGCCGTCTGGAACGTGTAGTCCACGTCGAACGAGAAGCGACCGTTGAAGCGCTTCCCGAGTGCCAGCGTGATGCCGCGCACGTTCGAGAAGTCCAGGTTCTCGTAGATCAGGTAGTCGACGCCCGGGAGCGTGGCCTCGGTGGGGAACCCGACGCTCACCCAGTCCTCGATGTCGCGGTAGAACCCGGTGACGTCCAGCAGGAAGTCGTCACCGAAGCCCTGCTGGAGGCCGATCTCGTACATCACCGTCCGCTGCGGATCCAGGTTCGGGTTGCCGAACGGCCCGTACGTGCCCGAGGTGTTCCCGACGCGGTAGCCGGGGTTGGCGAAGAGGAACTCGTAGGTCGGGATCTGGAAGAAATAGCCGTACGAGAAGTGGATGACCCCGCTGGCGGTGACCGGGTAGGCGATGCCGAGACGCGGCGAGATCTGGTACTTGGCCTCGGCGTCGTTGTAGAAGTACTCCAGGCGCTGCTCCAGCGTCGTCCGGTTGTCGTCGCGCTCCTCGGCCTCGGAGATCACGCCGTCGCCGTCGAGGTCGTTGAAGCGGTTGATCCGCTTCTGCGGGTTGAACACGTTCGGGTCCTCCGGGTCGGCCGGGATGACGCCGTTCGAGTTGAAGTAGTCGAACCGCAGGCCGGCGTTGATGACGAACGACTCGTACTCGGCCTTGTCCTGGATGTACGCGCTGACCGTCAGCGGGCGGACATCTTCGATCAGTTGGAACTCGTTGGTCTCTCGGCCCGGCACCTGGAGCGTGCCGTCGTCCCCGACGATGAGCGCGAAGCTCTCCAGGAAGAGATCGTCCTGGCGGACCTCTACGCCCATCTTGACGAGGTGCTCGTCGAGGGCCTGCCACGTGAGGTCGCCCTTGAGCGCCACGTTGCGCGTCTCGCGCTGGAAACGGTCCGGGTCGATGCCGCCCCGCAGGAACCGTCCCGGCCCCTGGAGCACGCGAACCGAATCCGTGGGAGCCCCGCTGACCGGGTCGAAGTCGGTGAACACGAACTCCGGCGTCTGCTGGAGGAACGTGTTGTTTCCGTACTCCTCGACGGTGTCGAAGGCGTTCGTCTCGTTCCGCTTGTAGAAGGTGCTCGCGTTGAGCGTGTAGAAGGCTCGGTTCGAGAGCGTGTGCGTGAG
>JBCDLV010000287.1:0-4547 GCA_038744895.1 Bacteroidota bacterium
ACGACTCGGACACAGGCACCGCCAGCCGGATGCCGAGCCTACACCTCCGGGCTAGAATCCGATCTCCAGCACCTCTCGGAGCCGCTCCCGGTAGGTCCGGCTCATCGGCAACTCCGTCCCATCCCGCAGCACGACCGTGTAGTCTCCGTGTGATGCCGGGAGCAGCCGCGCCACCCGGTCCAGGTTGACGACCGCCGACCGGTGGACGCGCGGAAACCGCCGGCCGTCGAGCCGCGCCGAGACGGCCGTCAGCGTCTCCCGGATCACGTGCCGCCGCCCGCCTGCATGGAGCATGACGTAGTTGCCCTCCGCCTCGATCCAGTCGACCTCGTCGACATGCACCAGCTCGACCCGGTCTGCATGGCGTACGGCGAACCGCTCCAGCGGTGGCCGCTGCGGGCGGACGGCGTCGAGGAGCGCGGCGAGCCGGTCGTCCGGCGCCTCCCGCTGGCGGCGCGCCTTGACGTGAGCGAGCGTCTGTTCGAACCGGTCGCGGTCGTACGGCTTGAGGAGGTAGTCGGCCGCGTGGTGGCGGAAGGCGTCGATGGCGTACCGGTCGTACGCCGTCGCGAACACGACGAGTGGGTCGGCACCCTCAGGCCGTCGGTCGAGCACGTCGAACCCGGTCAACTCAGGCATCTGGACGTCGAGGAACATCACGTCGACCCGGCCGGCCGCCAGCGCGTCGAGCGCCTCGTACCCGTTGGCACACGAGCCGGCAACCTCGATCTCAGGGTCCTCTGCCAGCCACCGCTCCAGCTTCCTCCGCGCCGGCGGCTCGTCGTCGACGATGAGCACGCGGAGTTGATGGTCGGTCTCAGACACTGATGACCTCAGGCTCGCGGTACAGCTCGAACGGGAGGCGAATGCGGGCTCGGACACCGCTGGGGGTGTCGGTGAGGTCGAGCGACGCGCGATCGCCGTAGACCTGCCGCAGCCGCGAGCGGGTGTTGGAGAGCCCGATCCCCGTCCCGACCTGAGTCACGGCTCCGTCGCCGCCGACCGCCAGCGGGGGGCCGGTGTTCTCGACGTCGAGGATGAGATCATCACCGTCGCGGCCCGCGCGGATCGTGACTGTTCCCGCCCCGACCCAGCGCCCGACGCCGTGGCGGATCGCGTTCTCGACGAGGGGCTGGAGCACGAGGTATGGCACGGCCGCTTCGCGAGCCTTCGGCGCCACCTCGACATGCACCGCCAGTCGGTCTTCCAATCGGTCTTGCTCGATCTGGAGGTACTGCCGGCTGAATGCGAGTTCATCGTTGAGAGAGACCGTCGCGCGGTGGTCGTGGTCGAGTGTGAGACGTAGGAAGTCGGCGAGGCGCGAGAGCATCCGGTCGGCCGCATCGGGGTCGGTCTGTAGCGTCGACGAGATGGTGTTGAGCGCGTTGAAGAGGAAGTGGGGCCGGAGCTGCATCTTGAGCGCCTGTAGCTCGGCCTGCGAGAGCGCGGCTTCGAGCCGGGCGGACCGCTCCCGCTCCGCGCCCAGCTGGCGGACGGCATCGACGGAGCGAGCGACAGCCACGATGAGCGCATAGACGATGCACCCGAGCGGGACGCCGAGGCTGAGCATCGCCGCGACACGCCGGCCGAGTTGCTCGGGGAGCGTTCCCACGAGCGGAGCGCCGAGTGCGTCTGCTACGATGTAGAGGACGGACTGGGCGCCCATGCCGATTCCGTAGGCCGCGAACGCCGCCAGCGGGGCGAGCACCAGGTGGTGCGTCCAGCGTCGCCCGGCTTCCCGCCAGACGAACGGGGTCAGCACGGCCCAGCCGAGCCAAAACAGAACCTCGGGCGCGACGGCGTTGAGCGCCGTCACCATGGTCAGCGGCGCCTGGTTGGCGAACAGCCACAGCGCCGACCACGCCAGGGAGAGGGTGGTGTACCCAGCAAACAGGCGGAGCCAGGGGAGGCGGCGAATGTCCATGCGATCAACGAGACGGCCGAAGGTACCGGCCGAGTGGAGTGTCACCGGGTCGAATCGACGCCCCCGACTGGTGAGCCGCCTCCGCCAGCGGGTCAACGGGCGGCAGACTCGAACAAGGCGTCGAACCGGGGCGCCTGGAGGGGCCACGCCAGATGGGCCGGGATCTCGCGCAAGACCTCTCCCGGAAGCGGCTGCGCCTCTCCACGAAGGACGTGTCGGAGCGTCTCGAACAGCGCGTCCTCGCTCTCGTACAGCACCGGCGCGTGGAGCAGCGGCGCGTGCAGGCGCTTCGGGATCAGCTCCGGGTACGTCAGCCGGTCCGGCAGCAGCGGATGGCACCCGCAGTGGATGGCCTCCATCATCGAGACGCCGAAGAACTCGTGGATGGACGTTGAGACGACCACGTCCGAGCGCCAGAGGAGGCTGGCATAGTCCGAAAACGACTCGGCGTAGCCGAAGTGGAGCACGCGCTCCGCGTAGCGGCGGAAGCCAGCCCGGAAGGCAGGCGGCTGCTCCGCAAACGTCTGGCCAGCGAGCACGAGGCGGAACCGCTCCCCCACGTCGTCGAGGCGGTTGATCGCCCGGAAGAAGGCCTCAGGGTTCTTGTCATACTCCCATCGGTGGTTCCAGAGGATCACCGGTGGCCCCGGCTCGCGCTGCTTGCGCGCCTCCGCGTCGGGCCTCGCCTCGTCCAACCCCTTCAGGTCGAGTCCCAGGTGGAGCACCTCGGCCTTCTGGCGGAGCGCCGGGAGGGCGCCGACATGCGTGAAGTCCGGGAAGCGACGCAGGAGATCCGGGAGCGCGCCGAAGAACTCGTCCAGATGAAACTGGCTGTTGAACACGACGCGGTCCGCTGCCAACGCCGAGAGGTAGTTGATCCAGGCGTACGTGTAGTCGCGCTCCTGCCCCTCGCGGAGGGGGTACGTCAGCTGGTTCTCGTGCAGGTAGAAGAGAACAGGCGTCTCGGCGAACAGGTCGCGCGTGAGCGCCAGGAACGCCGGCATATGGACCATGTCCGTCGCGAACAACAGGTCCGGCGTCCAGCCGTCGGCCACCAGGTCGCGGGCTTTCTGAGCCAGGGTCACGGCACCGCCCTGCATCCGCCACTTCCAGTGCCGCGCCGCCATCGTCACGGCTCGGATGTCGTGGGCGCTGTGGCCCATCAGCCCGTCGAGGCATCGCTTGTGAGAACCGCCGAACCAGGGCTCCAAGGCGAGAACGTTCATCGGATCGCCAGCGGGGGAACGGCAGAAGGAGGACGGCGACGAGCCAGAGGCTACCACAAAGCGCCCGCTGGCGGCCAGCGTCGCAACCTAGCGAGTCGCCAGGCGTGGACGGCGGATGTTGTCCGAAACACTTCCTGCCCTCCTCGACCGTCTAGACCGTCACACGGCCGTCCTCGACGAGCGAAGCAGCCGGCTGTCGCGGATCCGGTTGGCCCTCGTGCTGAGCGGAGGCCTGCTGGCGATTATCGTCGGCAACGTGGTCGGGTCGGGGGCCGGGTGGAGCGTCGCGCTGATCGTCCTCATCGCGTTCGCAGGCCTCGTCCGCATCCACGACCGCGTCGAGGCCGCTCTCGACCGGGCGAGGCTCTGGCGCTCGCTCCAGGCTCGCCACCTCGCCCGAATCGAGCGCGACTGGGACACGCTCGGACCGGCGCCAGTGGGACCGCCCGCGGGGCATGCCTACGCCTCAGACCTCGACGTCACGGGCGACCGCTCGCTGCTCCACCTGCTCGACACGACGGGAACGGTCGTCGGCCACCGGCGCCTTCGCGGGTGGCTCCTCGGCGACGACCCGGACGGACGGACCATCCGCCAGGAGCGCGTGCAGGCCCTCGTGCGCCAGCGGAGGCTGCGGGACCGGCTGGCGCTTCTCGGGCACGAGGCCGCGGGCAGCATCGACGAGCGCTGGGACGATACCCCGATCCACGCCTGGCTCACGGCCGAGACGCCGCCTTCGCTACGTCGATGGGCCGTCGTGCTGGGCGGGCTGTCGGCGCTGACCTTTGTCCTGGTGGTTGTCGCGCTGACGGGCGGGCCGTCGCTGTGGGCCTACTCGTTCGCCCTCTACGCAGTGCTTTACTTGTCCATGATGGGCTCCGTGGCGAGTGTGTTCGACAAGGCCTACGACCTTCAGAAAGCGCTGTCGCAGGCCAGGGTCCTGCTGGCGTTCGTGGAGGCGGCGCCCGCGGGGCGAGACCCGGTGCTCTCGCCGGTGTGGGCCCCGTTCCGCGGGGAGCGATCGCCTCGCCAGCGGCTCGGGCGCCTGCGCCGCATCGTGGATGCCGCGTCGATCGCCCGCAACGACATCGGGGGCGTGATCCTGAACGTGCTTCTCCCCTACAACCTGTTCCTGACCATCGCCCTGGACCGGCTGCGGGCCCAGCTGGCAGAGCTCGTGGACCCATGGCTAGACGCCCTCGCCGAGATCGAAGCCCTCAGCGCGCTCGCGGCCCTCGCCGACCGCCAGCCGGACACGGTCTTCCCCGACCTCGCCGACGGCGGCACGCTCCTCGACGCTCGCGACCTCCGGCATCCGCTCTTGCGTGATCCCGTTGGCAACGATGCGACCCTGGAGCGTGGGGAGGTCATCATCGTGACGGGCTCCAACATGTCGGGCA
>JBCDLV010000288.1:0-4543 GCA_038744895.1 Bacteroidota bacterium
ACGTTCAGTCCGTAGAACGCCCCCGAGACCAACCCGAGCGCACCGACAGCGAGCGTAGAGACAACCGAGGACATGCCGAGCAGCGCAGCCCAAACGCCTGGAATCCGTGGGCAGACGGTGGCACGTTGGGAAGCTCTCGGTACCTACGGCCCCGGTCACGAGGATGCCGTCGCGTTCCCAGTCTGCTTGTGGTGCGGGTCACGGCGCCCGCTGGCGGCGATGGATGCGGTCGGTGTCGTACCGCTAGTCGCGACGAGTCGCCATGGCGTCCACGACAGTCGCGCACAGAGACGCCGCTTCGGCAGAGAAGGACCCGGCGATCGTCTCGCCTGCCGCCAGCGCATCCAGTACGACGGGGTAGAGCACGCGGGCCGAGAGGTTGACCCACGGCGTGCCGTACCAGTCGCGGCTCCACCGAAATCGACCGGGGTCGAAGCGCCGTTGGACCTCGACGTTGCCGAGCACCGTCGCCAGCGGTTCCTCGATGACGTCAAGCCGCCCCGTGAAGTCGAGCGCTCCGGAGCATGCCTCCAGCATCGTGTCGGACACCGCTCGCTTCTGGGCGTCCGATTGCATGGCCGACACGACATGGACGGCCTCATGAGCCACGATGTCGGCGCTGTTGACTACCTCGCCTTCGAAGGGCCGGATGCGGAGAAGCAGGAACGGACCGTTTGGGTTGGCCATGATCTGCTCGGCGTCGGGCCACCAGACGTAGAGGGCCGTGAACGTGACGTCGGCGCTCACGCCGAAGAACGCGCCGACCTCGCCGAGGTAGGTCGCCAGCTCAGGGGCACGGAGCGTGCGTTGGGTGCTCGCAAGAGACGCGGAGACCAGGCGCTCCGTCTCGGCCGTCAGCGGGCCGGTGAGGCTGGCGAAGTGGTCGTAGAACGAGCGGAGGAAGGCGATCTCATCTGGTTCTACGATCTGGTCGAGGCGGTCGAAGGCCTCGTCCATCGACTCCGACGCGTAGAAGGAAAACCCCACGGGGTCTGCGTTGAGAGCGGCACGGTCGGTAAACAGGCCGCTTCGGCTGGTACCCGGGTCGTCGTTCTGCTGCCCCGTCTTGTCGAAGTAGCGCTCGCGGAGTTGGGCGTACCGCGCGAACAGAACGGAGTCGGCGGGTGAGATCCCGAACGAGTCGGACCAGTACTCGCGGTAGGGCGCCTCGTTGTAGCCGGGCCACCAGTTGCTGACGTTGTCCAAGATCTCGAACGTGTCGGCGGGCTCACGGTAGACCGCTTCCAGCCGGACGCTCGTTTGTGCCGAGGCATTCGCGCCGATCACGACGATCAGGAGCGCGCACAGAATGATGGACCGAAGGCTCATCGGACAGGATGTGAGGTACGTGACACGCCGGCAGCCGACTGTGAGCGCCGTGGACCGCCAGCGGGTGCCTGGACTCCGCGGACGCAGGCACGCAGAGGTCTGGTGTGGTCTCTCGGCTGCACGTCGAAGGCTGCTTTCAAGGTTCACGGCGCGACGACTCGTACGCCGCGATGTAGTGCGCGATCGGGTGGGCGGTGCCTGTCACGTGCAGCTCACCTGTGCGCCGGTCGACGATCAGTGGTGCGTTTCCGACGAGACGGTCCTTCAGGTCACCTGTTTCTAGGCCCGTGACGGAGTCGTAGAAGAAGACCCACCCGAACGGTCGCTCGATCGTGTGACGCTCGTCGAGTGCGACACCGGATCCAATGGGGTCCAGTCCATCGAGGTGGCTCTGGGCAACTTCGCGGGCTGCATCGAGGTCAAGCACGGGGATGGAGGCAGTCGACAACCAGGGAGCCGCCCGCTGGCGAAACGGGGCGTGACGGTGGAACGGACCAAGATGAGCGACCGCGACCGGACGACGCAAGGCCGTCAGGTTTCACCGATCCAGACCTCCTCGATCCATGCCGCCAAACTCGGCCACCGCTCGGAGGGCGACCCGTTGTGAGACCAGTACACGATCTCGCCGTCCTCCGTCATGGTGTAGAAGTCGGCGTTGTCCTCGCAGATCGGGAGGAGGTCCTCGGGAACGCCATAGACCCTCGCTCTCTCGATAACGCGAGGCAGGTACGTGCGACCACTCTCTGGCGTGGCGGTCACGGGCTCGAGCGTTCCGAGCGTGACGTCGCTCGCTTCGAGGAGGTAGCGCCGAAGGTCCGGGTGGACATCTCGTCCGAGGAGACGTTCCAGAGCTTCGACCTCCGCTGGCGTGGGGAGCCGGGGCGGCTTGGGGACCGGCTCGTTCAACCGGCGCAGCTCTGCGATGGCTTCGTCAAGCGTCATACGAGGCCAAGCTACTTGCAGCGTTATGCACGTGAACTACGTGCGCGTCGAGGCGGGAGTCATCCCGACCCGCTAAATCGGCGGCGCCAGGGGAGTGGACGGGTCTCAGCGGACAGGCTTGGGTCTCTATGACCAGCGACGACGACCGGCACCGCTGGCGTTGAGGTCCTTCGCGTTCGATCGGGACGACTCTCGTGGTGACCGGTTCAGCAGAGCGACGACCGCCCGGATGCATGGCGCTCAGCGCTCCTCGCGGTGGGCGAGCCAATCGCGCAAGAACGCGACACCGAGCGCGATCTCGACCAGGATGGCGACTCCGATGGTCGCGTGCGCCTCGCCTCGCAAGAACTCGACTGCGCCGAGCACAGCCAGCCCGAGCATCGACACGGATACGCCGAGCGCGATGGCCTGACGAGCGGGCGATAGAGCCGCGTCGCGAGCAGCCCAGAGGGTCACGCCTGCTCCGAAGAGAAAGGCCGCCTGCCGCCGAATCAGCACGGCTGTTGCCGCCTCCGCGTCAATGCCGATCAGCCACGCGAGGAACGCTGGGGCTGCCAACAGGACGACCGCCAGTGCTACGATCGTCATGGCTCCGACGCGACAGATGGTTCGGAATGGCATATCGGGGACGGGCGACAGGTGAGACCGTTCTGCCGGGCGTCAACGCTGGTGACGCGGCAGAACAGGGGGACC
Source organism: Bacteroidota bacterium (assembly GCA_038744895.1). Lineage (GTDB taxonomy): Bacteria > Bacteroidota > Rhodothermia > Rhodothermales > Rubricoccaceae > Rubrivirga. The sequence goes on from JBCDLV010000288.1 coordinate 2,965, forward strand.
GCTACACTGCCGAGTCTAGCGCGGCCCGGATCTTCGCCCCGGCCTCCTCCAGTGACGACCGCTCCGGCTTGTCGGCGTACGCCGCCGAGAACCGCAGCCCAAACCCGTCGCCAGCATATCGCGGGAACACGTGGAGGTGGACGTGGAACACCTCCTGCATCGCGGCCTCCCCGTCAGCGAGGAACAGGTTTACCCCCTCGCACCGGAGCCCGCTCACTCGCAGTGCCGCAGCGAGCCGTTGCGCCACGCGAAAGAGCTGCGCGCCGGTCTTCTCTGGAAGATCCGCGAGGTAGGCTGCGGGCTCGTTCGGGACGACGAGGACGTGGCCGGGGTTGACCGGCTGGATGTCCATGAACGCCGAGACGAGATCGTCACGGTAGACAAACGTGGCCGGGGCGTCGCCCCGGAGGATCTTGTCGAAGATGGTTTCAGCCATCCGAGGTGCTGAAGAGCGAAGTGGTGGACCAGTCGATTCTACCGCGCCGACGCGCTATCCCGTATAGAGAACGTCGATCAGTCTTTCCAGCTGGCGGCCTTCGTCGTTGGGACTGTAGTCCTCATCGAAGCCGTGAGTCATGAGTCGGTCGCAGACCAAGTCACGGAGATCGTCGGACTCGTCCGAACTGAGTTCAGACCCTTCCGTCAGCTTCCGGCGAAGCGCCGGAGTCAGATCCAGATGTCCAAGGAGAAACGAGGCGTCGCTCTGGGACAGCTTCATTGGTCCAAGCGCGGCCGACCGTTGGGAGAGACCAACGGGATCTCCTAACCAGAGGGCGGTTACTCGGCCGTTGCCCCCTACGGCGCCTCGTCATTCGCGGGAGCACCTCGCACTCTGCGTCGGAACGACTCGATGTAGTCTGAGAGCGAGTTCAACCCGACCGCCGCTCGCCGAGCGTCTACGCCGTCAGCGTCCTCGATCTCACGCGGGACCGGCTGGCCGTCCACGACCCTCAACTGCGTGCCGTAGACCTGGGGCTCGCCCGCCGCCAGCCGAACGCGGTCGGTGAGGTAGGCGAAGTCGGACCCCGATGCCTCTCCCTCAGCGACAGCCGCTTCCATGAGGCCGAGAACCTCCCGTTGAAAGGCGCGGTCCCGATCCGCGTGCTGAGCGAGGAGCCAAGCGTCGCTGGCCCCTTGCTCCCCGACCTCGCTCACTTTCGGCCACCCCCGCTCGGCGACGACACCTTTGAGCCAAGCCGTGTTGAGCGAGTCGATGGCCGAGGCGAACGCACCGTCGGCGGCGTCGGGCTGGCGGCCTTGCCTCAACGCGAGCGTAACCAGCCCGCGCCCCGCTTGGTCCGCCTCGACACGGAACGAGAGTTGGCGGGCGAGGAGGGAGTCAGCTTCGGACGACGTCTGCGCCAGCGCGAGGACAGGGCTGAGCGCGAGAAGAAGAGCGAGGGTTCGCATCGGGCAGGAGATGGCGGGAGGCCGTCTAACGGAGGGCGGCCGTCTAACAGATGGACGCTCAGCCGCGTGGGGCTGAGGGCACAGAGTTGGAACGAGGCAAGGTAGCGCCAGCGCCCCGGACAAGCCGAGAACGCTGACGCCCCACGTCGGCCTGCAGCGGCGGGTTATA
>JBCDLV010000289.1:0-4539 GCA_038744895.1 Bacteroidota bacterium
CTGCGAGCGCAGGCCGAGACCGTGCGCCAGCGGGGCGCGTGGGACACGGCGTGGGACCGGCGGCTCGACCGATTGGTGGCGCGGCTCGGGGACATCTTGCCGGAGCGCCCGCCGCCGTCGCTTCTCCACGGCGACCTCTGGGCGGGCAACGCGCTTCCGTTGGCGGACGGCCGGTTTGCCATCATCGACCCGGCGGTGTCCGTAGGCCACCGGGAGGCCGACCTCGCCATGACCGAGCTGTTCGGCGGATTCCCAGATACCTTCTACGAGGGCTACCGCGACGCGTGGCCGCTGGCGCCGGGTTACGCGGAGCGGCGGGAGGTCTATACCCTTTTCCACCTCATCAACCACCTCACGCACGGCCCCGGCTACCGCCAGCCGGTCAAGCGGATGCTCCAGCGGTTCGGCGGCTGAACGCCCCGCTGGCGCCAGCGGGTCAGGCAGGAAGGGCGTCTAGCGTAAAGGCTTCCAGCGTGTCGAGCACCACGTCGGCGTCCTGGAGTTCGTCGGCCGAGAAGTAGCCCGTCGCGACGGCGACGGCTGTGGCGCCGACGGCGCGCGCGCAGGCGATGTCCCGCGGCGTGTCGCCGATGATGACGAGCTCCTCGGTGCGCACCTCACGGCCGTAGTGTTCCGACGCGCGCTTGGCACCCACGACCGGAAGCTCGTTCCGGTCGCCGTGGTCGCTGCCGAACGCCCCGAATGGGAACTCGTCTCGTCCCAGGTCCAGATGCGAGACCTTGTCGTAGGCGATCGATTCCAGGTTGCCCGTCAGCAGGCCCATCTCGGCGCCGTCTTCCGCCAGCTGACGGACGAGGGATACGGCACCCGGAAGCGCCTCGACGGTGGCCTCCGGCAGGCGCGCCGTCATCTCACGGTGGTACGTGTCGATGAACTGATCGACCGTGACGCCATCGACAGCGAGGCCTGCGGTTCGGGCCGCGTCCAGAACCTCGCCGAAGATCTGGGGATCCGTCTTGCCGGAGAAGCTGATGCCGGAGAAGTCGAACGTGTCGCCGGCGAGGATCGTCAGGGCCGCGCTCACCGACCGGCGTCCGACGCCGTGGGACTGGAGAAGCGTGCCGTCGATGTCGAAGAGCAGAACCATAGGGAGGAGAAGAGGAGGAGGAGGGCTGCGTGGGTGCAAGGCGTGCAGCCGGCGCCGCAGATGAGATACGGAGGCGGTCGTCTGCGGACAGAGCGTACCGCCCCAGATCAGTCGTCTTCTCCTCTTCTCGTCATCTCCTCGTCTCGCATTCCCGCCCGCAGCCACGCGTGGGCGGCCGCCAGCCGGGCCACCGGGACGCGGAACGGAGAGCAGCTCACGTAGTCGAGGCCGACCGACTCGAAGAACGCGACCGACGCCGGATCGCCGCCGTGCTCGCCGCAGATCCCCACCTTGAGGTCGGAACGCGCGCCGCGCCCGCGCTCGGTCCCGATCTGCACGAGCTGTCCGACCCCGCTGGCGTCGAGCGTTTGGAACGGGTCCTCGGGCAGGATGCCGCGCTCGACGTAGACCGACAGGAACCGGCTGGCGTCGTCGCGGCTCAGGCCGAAGGTGGTCTGGGTCAGGTCGTTGGTGCCGAACGAGAAGAACTCGGCGTGCTCGGCGACCTCGCCAGCGGTGAGCGCCGCGCGAGGCAGCTCGATCATCGTCCCGACGAGGTAGTCCATCTCGATGCCCCGCTCGGCCAGCACGGCCTCGGCAGTGTCCCGGACGACGGCGGCTTGGTCGGCTAGCTCTGGGGCTGCGGACACCAGCGGCACCATCACCTCCGGCGAGACCGCGATGCCGTCCGCGGCGCAGTCGGCGGCGGCCTCGAACAGGGCGCGCACCTGCATCTGCGTGATCTCCGGGAAGAGGAGGCCCAGGCGACATCCGCGAAGGCCCAGCATCGGGTTCTGCTCGCTCAGTTTCTCGACGCGGCGGAGCAGCTGGCGCGCGCGGTCGGCGTCGTCGAGCAGGCCGTCCATGGCGTCGAGAGAGTCGGCGCGTCGGAGCGCCAGCTTGGTCTCGGCGATCTCCTCGTGCAGGTCGAGGAGGTCCGGAAGGAACTCGTGGAGCGGCGGGTCCAGCAGCCGGACGGTGACGGGTAGGCCGTCCATCGCCCGGAAGAGCGCGTCGAAGTCGGACCGCTGGACCGGGAGCAGCTTGCGCAGCGCTGCCTCGCGTTCGCCGGCGCCATCGGCGAGGATCATCTCGCGCATCGGCGTCAGCCGCTCGTCTCCGAAAAACATGTGCTCGGTACGGCACAAGCCGATGCCTTCGGCGCCGAACTGCCGGGCCGTCGCGGCGTCCTCGGCGGTGTCGGCGTTTGTGCGGACGCGGAGACGCCGCGCGTCGTCGGCCCAGCCCATGAGCGTCTGGAAATCGTCCCCGAGGTCGGGCTCGCGAGTGGGCACTTGGCCTAGGAGGACCCGCCCGGACGACCCATCCACGGTGATCCAGTCGCCGGCCACCAGGGTGCGATCCCCGACCGCCAGCCGGCCCTGGGTCGCGTCGATGGCGAGGGCGTCGGCGCCCGCGACGCAGGGCGTGCCCATGCCGCGCGCGACGACGGCGGCGTGGCTCGTCATCCCGCCGCGTGCGGTGACGACGGCCCGCGCGGCCACCATCCCGTGGAAGTCCTCTGGCGAGGTCTCGACGCGGACCAGCACGACGGGCTCGCCGTCGGCCGCCTGGACCTCGGCGTCGTCGGCCGTGAACACGACGCGGCCGGTCGCAGCACCGGGGCTGGCAGGCAGGCCCTCAGCCAGCACCTCTACCTCGGCGGACTCGTCCACGGTGGGGTGCAGCAGCTGGTCCAGTGCGCTAGGGTCTACCCGCAGAACCGCCTCGTCGGGGCGGATGACGCCCTCCTCGACCATGTCGACGGCGATCCGCACGGCCGCGGCGCCGGATCGCTTGGCCGTGCGCGTCTGGAGCAGCCAAAGCGATCCCTGCTCGATGGTGAACTCGATGTCCTGCACATCGCCGTAGGTGGCTTCGAGCGTGTGCGCCAGCTGGCGAAACTCCTCGAACGTCTCGGGCAGTTCGTCCGCCAGCTCCGAGATGGGCTTGGGCGTGCGGATGCCGGCGACGACGTCCTCGCCCTGCGCGTTGAGCAGGTACTCGCCGTAGAGCGTTTTGGCACCCGTCGACGGGTCGCGGGTGAAAGCCACGCCCGTCCCGGAGCCCCAGCCTCGGTTGCCGAACACCATTGCCTGCACGGTCACGCCCGTGCCGATGTCGTCGGGGATGCGGTGGATGCGGCGGTAGCGGACGGCGCGGTCGTTGTCCCAGCTGTCGAAGACGGCGGCGACGGCCATGCGAAGCTGCTCGTCGGGCTCGTCGGGGAACACCTGGCGCTTCTGGCCGGCGATCATACGTTTGGACGCGTCGACGATCTCGCGGAGCTGATCCGCCGAGAGGTCCGTGTCGCGCCCGCCGTCGGTCTTGGCCTTGGCACGCTCCAAGAGGTGGGAGAACCGCTCCGCCGGCACGCCCATGACGACCTCCCCGAACATGGCCACGAACCGCCGATACGCGTCGTACGCGAACCGCTCGTCGCCGGTCTGAGTCGCCAGGGCTGCTACGGTCTCGTCGTTCAGCCCCAGGTTGAGGACGGTGTCCATCATGCCCGGCATCGAGACGGCGGCACCCGAGCGGACGGAAAGAAGAAGCGGGTCCTCGGTGTCCCCGAATCGCCGCCCCGCGTCGGCCTCAACGGCTGCGAGCGACTCGCGGACTTGCGGCCACAAGTCGGCCGGAAAGTGGTGATCGGCGCGCTGGTAGGCGGTGCAGGCTGAGGTTGTGATCGTGAAGCCCGGCGGGACCGGCAAGCCCGCGGCGGTCATCGCGGCCAGCCCGGCTCCTTTGCCGCCGAGCAGGGCCTTGTCGCCAGCGGGGGCATCGGCGAAGGGATAGACCCATCGGGTCCCAGTCACGGTCTCAGACATCGGGGTGGGGAAGAGGCTCAGTCGGCACGCCGCGATAGTAGCACGGGTTCGCGGGGCCAAGCGCCCAACATGGAGAACCGGGAGACCCCGAACGTGCTACGCGGGGACGACCGCAGGCAGCCACACCGGAGCCTCCGCGCCCGCTGGCGCCGGGACTACCTCCGGGTGAATCAGGTGGCCGAGAAGCTCCGTCGCTTCGACCAGGCGCGGACCGGGACGCGCGAACAGGCCCGACCCGTCGACGACGGCTACACGGCCCTCGCGCGCCGCTGGGACCGAGGCCCATCCGTCGACGTCGTCGAAGACGCCTACGTCCTCCAGAGCCCGCGCCGTCTCGAAGCCGCAGCAGGCCACCACGATGAGGTCTGGCTCAGACGCGACGACCTCTGACCACGAGAGGGTGCGCGAGGCTTCTCCGGCGCGACCCAGGACTTCCGTTCCGCCCGCCAGCTGGACAAGCTCTGGGTTCCAGTGGCCCCCGGAGAATGGCGGGTCGAGCCACTCCAGCAGCGCGACCCGCGGCCGAGGGCGACCCTCGACGGCAGACCGCACGGCTTCGATACGCGCCTCCATCGCCGCCACGATCGGCTCGGCATCGAC
>JBCDLV010000290.1:0-4505 GCA_038744895.1 Bacteroidota bacterium
CAGAACATCGCGTTCTGGCACGTCGGCGAGTATCCGGTTCGTCCCGGAGACGCCGACCCGCGCCTCCCGCTCATGGGCGACGGCTCGCAGGAGTGGCTCGGCCTGACGGACTTCGCACAGCAGCCGCAGTCGGTAAACCCCGCCCAGGGCTACTTCGCGAACTGGAATAACAAGCCTGCCGGCTGGTGGAACCAGGGCGACAACGTGCCCTGGACAGCCACCGCACCCGGTGGCCGCCTCCGCGTGTACGACGGCGTCGACGTCCTCAAGGAGCACCTCGAAGACGCGGCGCCGGTCTCGTTCGAGGAGATCCAAGAGCTGACGCGCGTCGTCCGCACAAACGACCAGTACCCCGAGTACCCGGCGACATACCAGCAGGTGATCGAGTTCGGGTTCAACGGGAGCTATGCCGAGAACGTGATTCCTCCGGGCCAGAGCGGGTTCGTCAACACGCAGGGCGTGCCGAGCGCCAACTTCGCCGACCAGTGGCCGCTCTACCAGTCGTCGGACGGCGACGGGCCGATCGAGATGAAGCCGTTCACGTTCCTCGGCGCGCGGGCCGTCTCCGAGAGCGAGGGTCCCGAGGGCGCGTTCGCGCTGGACGCTCCGTTCCCGAACCCCTCCGCTGGCGTCGTGACGGTCCCGTTCCGCCTGGACGCGCCAGCAGAGGTCGAGGTGGCCGTGTTCGACGCGCTGGGCCGCCGCGTGGCCGTCGTCGCGACAGGCGCCCACGCCGAGGGGGCACACGAGGCGGCTGTGGACGTGTCGGCCCTGGCCGCCGGCGTTTACGTGGTGCGCCTGATGAGCGAGGGCGCCGTCGAGGCCCAGCGGCTGGTCGTCGCCCGGTAGCACTCAAGCCCGCTGGCGGGGACGTCTCCGCCAGCGGGTAACCTGTAGCCATCGCCCGCTGGCGCGGCGGTCGCCAGCGGTGCCCTCGCTCGCCAGCGGAGGCGGCTATGGCACCTCGCGGAGGCGCGTCGTGCGCAGCGCCACCGCGGCCACCAGGCACAGGAGCGCCGGCCACAGCGCCCACGGGTACTTCTCCTCCACGTCCAGCAGGACGGTCTCCTCGATCTCGGTCCGCTCCAGCTCCGAGATGGCGTCGTAGATCTGGCGGAGCGCCTCGCGGTCGGTCGCGCGGAAGTAGCGCCCACCGGTGGTCTCGGCCACCTGGCGGAGGGCGGCATCGTCGACCTCCGGCGCGGGGCCGATGCGGGAGCCGCCGAACGGGAGTTGGCCGCGCACCGTCCCGCTCTCGCTGCCGACGCCGATCGCGTACACCTTGACGCCGAGCGCAGCGGCCGCCTCGGCGGCGGTCTGGGGATCCACCTGGCCTCGGTTGTTCTGGCCGTCGGTGAGCAGGACCACCACCTTGGACTCGGCCTCGGAGTCGCGGAGCCGAGCCGTGGCCGTCGCCAAGGCCGTCCCGATGGCGGTGCCGTCTTCGATCAGCCCCATCCGGACCTCCTGCAGCATCGTCAGCAGGAACGGGTAGTCGAGCGTGAGGGGCGCCTGCGTGAAGGCCTGCGCGGCGAACACGACCAGCCCAATTCGGTCGGACTCGCGGCCACGCACGAACTCGGCGGCGACGGCCTTGGCCGCCTCGAACCGGTTCGGCACGAAGTCCTCAGCCGTCATCGACGTCGACACGTCGAGCGCGAGGACGATGTCGATGCCCTCCGTCGACCGCTGCACGCTGGCGTCGCGTACCTGCGGCCGCGCCAGCCCGATGATCCCGAGCGCCAGCGCCGCCAGCAGCAACGCGTCGGGGAGCCTCCGCCAGCGGGCCCAGCCGGTCCGCCCGAGCGCAGCGGCATCCGCCGCGACGGAGTAGCGGACGCCGGGCGTGGTCCGCTGGCGCCTCCGCAACGCGACCGCCAGCGCGACGACGGCGGGCAGGGCGAAGAGCCACAGGGGATGAGCGAAGCCCATCAGGAAAGGGGAATGTGGAAGATGGGAACGGGCAGAGGTCAGCGGAGCGCCTTCATGAGCGCGACGAGCATTCGACTGATGGAAGCGGTCTGGTCTAGCAGAGAGCGGAGTGTGTCTTGCTCGACGTACCCCCGTCTCGCAGCGATGCGGAGCTGTGTCTCGACCTCGTACAGAGAACCACGAGCGTACCGAAGGAACTGAACGTATTCCCCGCTTCGCCCACGTCCCCATCCCTCAGCGATGTTCGACGGGATCGAGATTGCCGCGCGCTGCAGTTGGGAGGCAAGTCCAAACGTCTCGGTTTTCGGAAACGTCTTCGTCGCGTTGTACACCGCATCGGTCACGTCCATCGCCATGCGCCAAACCTCCAGATCTGTGTAGTGACGAACCGGAGCGTACCGACCCGATGGCTCTCGGACCTCGAACACCTCGTTGTCTCCGTCGTGGGCACGCTCTGCCATTTCCCTATACCCCATGTCCCAGTTCCTCCACCAACAAGGGTAGCACGTCCCCGGCGCGTCCCCCGATCTGCTCATGCAGGCGCCACGCGATGTCGCTCGGGGTCGGGTTGACCTCCGCGACGTAGGCACCGGCCTGGCGCGCGATCAGCGGGAGGCCCGCGGCCGGGTACACGACCGCGCTGGTGCCGATGCTCAGGAACACGTCACACGCGGCGGCCGCCAGTTGGGCCTCGCCGATGGCCTCCTCCGGCAGCATCTCGCCAAACCACACCACGTCGGGGCGGACGAGCCCGCCGCAGGCTTCGCACGTCAGCGGGCCGCCCTCGGCTGCCGAGGCATCCGCTGGCGTGTGGCAGTCGATGCAGTGGGTGCGCGTGATGGAGCCGTGGAGCTCGACGACGCGCTCGGACCCGGCGCGCTGGTGGAGTCCATCGACGTTCTGCGTCGCCAGCAGGAACTCGCCGCCACGGCCGACGACCCACTGCTCAAGCGCGGCCAGCGCCCGGTGGCCGTCGTTGGGCACGACCTCCTCGACCACCTGGCGACGGTGGGCATACCAGCCCTGCACGAGTTCGGGGTTGGCCAGGAAGGCCTCGACGTTGGCCAACTCTTCCGGCCGAAACCGCTGCCACAGGCCACCAGGATCGCGGAAGGTGGGCACGCCGCTCTCCGCCGAAATGCCCGCCCCCGTCAGCACAGCGACGCGCCGCGCCTGCGCGAGGCGGCGGACGAGCGTCGAGGAAAACGGCGGGCCGATGGGCTGATGCATCGGTCAGGAGACGGGCGCAGGGGTGGCAGGGCGAGGTGCCGGTGGCGCACCGGGCACCCCCTCGGCACGCTGAACACCCGCCTCGACGGCGTCGATGGCCGCTCGCGCCTCGGCACGGATCGCGGCGATGGCCTCCGACGGCGGACGCACGCGGGCGAAGGCCACGAGGTCAGTCGGCCGGAGGGCGCGGCGCACGGCATCGGAGGCAGCATCGCTCACCCGACGGTCGCTCTGGAAGAGAGCCGCGAGCTCGTCGGTGGTCGCCTCGCGGGCCGGGATCGCCAGCTGGCGGGCGAGGTACTCGCGCACGACGCCGCGGACGGCGACGACGTGGGCCTCGACGGCCTCTGGCGTCGCAGGCGCCTCCCGGTCGAGCGCGTCCAACTGGGCAATCGCTGCCGGGTACGGAGGCGTCGGCGGAGGCGCGACACTGGGTCGGCGGCGCCAGCGGACCACCGCCCAGACGAGCCCGCCCAGCAGCAGCGCGGCCAGCACGCCGAGGGCGATCCAGATCGGCGTCGCACTCGGGAACGGCTCCGGGGGCCCGATCTCGGCGGGCTCGTACGGAGGCGCCTCGCCGGTAAGGACCGACCGCACCGGCACGAGGGCGGTCCCCGTCGTGACGCGGAACGACTCCCCTCCGTCGGTGACCTGGACCGCCAGCGGGCCAACGCGGGCCGTATCCGCCGAGAACGTGACCATGCGGAACAGGGCGCTGTCCACGCGCGCCGTGTCGCGGAGGACCGTCGGGAAGCGCTCGACGGACAGGGCCACGGCATCGCCAGCGGTGAGGGGCGCGTCGGCCTCAGCGCCCCCCAGCGGGACCTCTGGGAAGGCGACCTGCTGTCCCGGCCCTCGCTCCACGGTGACGGAGACGAAGAACGGGGCGCCAGCTGAGACCGAATCCGCGAGAACCGACAGACGGGCGGTCTGCGCCTGGGTGGAGATGGAGACGAGGAAACAAGAGATGGCAATCCCGAGGGCTCTCATGCCCCGCTGGCGCAGGCGACCCACCCGCGAGCCGCGCTGGGGCCTGCTCTGCCTCGTTTCCCATATCCCCGTTCGCATGGTCCTCACCGCCGTGCCCGGTGGCGGAAGAACGACGAGAGCGGCTCCACGTAATCGGTGTCCGTGCGCAGCGTGACGTGGTCGACGCGCGAGGCCTGGAGCGCCGCGTCAACGCGCGAGGCGCGGTCGGCAGAGCGGCGCGCGAACGCCTCGCGGACGGCGCGGCTGCCGGTGTCGACGAGGGCTTCGCGGCCGGTCTCGGCGTCGGTCACGCGCAGCAAGCCCGCTGGCGGCAGCGACTCCTCCCGGGGGTCCACGAGGCGAACCGCCACCAC
>JBCDLV010000291.1:0-4499 GCA_038744895.1 Bacteroidota bacterium
ATCCCGAGGACGGCGACGAGGAGGTCGAGCCTGACGCCCAGATCGTGATCACGTTCTCGGAGGAGGTCAGCGCGTTCCAGAACATTGGCGCGACCAGCGGTCCTGACGATGCCTTCACGCTCACATGTGACAGCGTGGATCAGCCGTTCACGATCACAACCGATCTGGATGATGATGATCTCTTGGCCCGCTTTGGAGGTGGTGAGGAGTCCATCGGAACCGTCTTCACCCTCACGCCAGACAACGATCTCCCGTTCGACGCTGACTGCACGGTCGATATCGCGAGCACGCTCGTCACGGAGAACGAGGGAACGCAAAGCCTGGACATGGACGAGAGCTTCTCGTTCTCGGTCCGCGCCGCGGACCCTGCTCCGGAGGTAACCACCACATCGCCAGCGGACGGCGACTCGGACATCGCGCCGGATGCCGATATCACGGTCACGTTCTCCGAGAACGTCGTCGCAGATGGGGACTCGTTCATCCTGGAATGCACTCAGAGCGGCACCGTCGGCATCACGGTCAACCCCGTGTTCAATGTGACGCGCGTCAGCGGATTGGAGACGGACACCTACTCGATCGACCCAAACAGTGATTTGCAGCGCGGCGAGAGCTGCACCCTGACGATCGTCGCTGAGGAGATCGAGGACACGGACGGCATTGCGCCCGCCAACCCGGACGGTGACTCGTTTATCACCTTCTCCGTCGAGGACGGCCTGCTGGTCTTCTTCTCCAGCGTCCAGGCAACGGTCAGCGAAGCGTCCGGCTCCTACGAGTTGGAGGTCGAGCTCAGCGACGTCGTCGACGCGCCGGCGACGGCCGAGATCACTCTCATCGACGGTGACTCCGGTGACCTTGGTGGCTTCACGTCCGAGACGGTGTCGTTCACCAAGGTCGACGGGCAGCTCTACACCGTCACGATTCCGATCACGGAAGACACCGAGGCGGAAGACAGCGAGTCGTTCATCTTCCAAATCACGGCGGTGGACGGCAACGAGCCCGAGGGCATCGGCATCGGCCAGCCCTCGTCCTTCGCGCTCGTCATCGTAGACGGTGGTCGCGGTCCGGTCGACGGCTCCGGTGGCCCGGCGTGGGTCAACGAGTTCCACTACGACAACGGTGGCGCCGACGAGAACGAGTTCATCGAGATCGCCGTCGATCTGGAGAGCATCGGCTCAGTGGGCTCTAACAACCGGACCTCAGCGCGTGGCGTCGAAGACCTGTCCGTCGTTCTCTACAACGGCAACGGCGGCGTGGTCTACGACACGATCGAGTTCGAGGACTTCGAGGAAGGCCAGTCCATCGGCACCGACAACTACCAGTTGTACGTGGTCCGCCCGTCCAGCATCCAGAACGGCGGGCCCGACGGCATCGCCCTGGTGGTCGAGGACCAGGTCGTTCAGTTCATCTCCTACGAGGGCACCTTCGAGGCGATGGACGGCCCGGCAGCTGGCATCCCGAGCGTCGACATCGGCGTTGCTGAAGATGGCGGCACGACCGCCAACCAGGCGCTCGCCCTTCAAGGGGATGGCGATGAAGTCATCGACTTCACCTGGGCCGCGAACCAGCCAGCGTCGCCCGGCACCGTGAACCCGGGCCAGACCATCGACGGTGTCGACGGAAGTGGCAACGGCGGTGGTGGCGATCCTGTGACCATCGCAGAGGCACGGACCCAAGGCGTCGGCTCGACGGTCACCATCAACGGCACCGTCACGCGAGCCGTAGGAGACTTCGCGTACATCCAGGACGAGACCGGTGGCCTCACCATCCGCCAGACGTCCGGCGATTTCTTCGATGACGTCGCCGACGGCACGATCGTGCCCGGAAGCACGCTGAGCATCACCGGCACCCTGTCCGAGTTCGCCAGCCTGCTTCAGATCAACGGCGGCGACCTCAGCGACTACAGCGTCACGGGAACGGCCGATATCCCCGAGCCCCAGAACGTGTCGCTCGCCACGCTGTCCACGGACGGCGAGGACTTCGAGGGCGAGCTGATCCGTGTGATCGGCATCACCATCGACGGCGCTGGCACATTCGAGGAGCGCACCACGTACCAGATCACAGACGGGTCGGGTGCCAACGGGGCCGTCACGCTCCGTGTCCCGAACGCGGATGACACGACCGTCGACGGAGAGCCCATCCCGGCGAACCGCGTCGACGTGATCGCCATCGCGGGTCAGTTCGATTTCAACGACCCGACCGTGGGCTACCAGCTCCTCGTGCTCGACATCGCGGACATCACCGACTCGCAACTCGGTGTTGACACCGGTGCAGATCCGGAGACCGGCCTCGCCCTTCGCGTCGCCAACCCGGTGCGGTCGCTCGCGACCGTCACCTTCTCGGTCGCCGAGGCTGGGCCGGCACTCGTCGAGCTGTACGACGCGCTCGGACGCCGCGTAGCCGTCCTCGCCGACGGCGCGATCGCCGCTGGCGCCCAGACGACGACGCTGGATGCCGGCTCGCTGGCGCCGGGCGTCTACGTGCTCCGGCTCCAGGCCGGCACCGAGGCCATCGCTCGGACGCTGACGGTGGTCCGCTAGGGGCCCCTCCCGAAGGACTCGCGCCCCGCTAGCGGTAATCGCCAGCGGGGCGCTGTTGTACTGTGGCGGTTGCGAATGTGCCCAAACGGACCGTTTCTTGGGGTTTGACTCTTCCGGCACACATGGAACTCTCCACGGCTGGCGCGCTCGCGCCGATTCCCTTCAGCTCCTCCCCGAAGCCCACGCTGGGCGTGGAGATCGAGCTCCAGATCGTCGATCCGGTCACGTTCAACCTCAAACAAGGCTCTGTAGACCTTCTGGATCGACTGGGAACGGACCATGCCAAGATCAAACAGGAGCTCACCCAGTCGACCATCGAGGTCATCACCGGCATCTGCGACGATGTAGACCACGCCATCGAAGACCTAGGCGGGTCACTCCGAGAGCTCTACGGCCTCGGCGACGAACTCGGGCTCGCCTTCGCGTCGGCGGGGACGCACCCGTTCGGGCAGTGGCGCGACCAGCGGATTTTTCCGAACGAGCGCTACCAGGACCTCGTCGACCGCATCCAATGGCCGGCCCGGCGACTACTCATCTACGGCCTCCACGTGCACGTGGGGTTGTCGTCCGGGGAGAAGGCCATCGCCGTCTCGAACGCGCTCTGTTCCTACCTGCCCCATCTGCTGGCCCTCTCCGCCAGCAGTCCCTTCGTGGACTTCGAGGACACCGGGCTCGCCTCGACGCGATCCAAGATCTTCGAGGGCATGCCCACGGCGGGCCTTCCCTACCGCCTCGGCAACTACGGTGAGTTCCAGCGGTTCATGAACACGCTGGTGCGAGCCCAGGCCATCCAGACCATCCGGGAAATCTGGTGGGACATCCGCCCCCACCCGGGATTCGGTACGCTGGAGATTCGGATCTGCGACGCGCCGTCGACGGTGCGCGAGCTGGCGAGCCTGGTGGCCCTGGTGCAATGCCTCGTGGTAGCGCTCGGAGATCGCTACGACGAGGGGGCCTCGCTCAAGCTGCTCAAGCCCTGGATCCTTCGCGAGAACAAGTGGCGGGCCGTGCGGCATGGACTCGATGCCGTCGTCATCCGCGACAACGACGGCGACCACGCCCCGCTCCGGGACGAGCTCGCGCGCCTGGTCGAGGAGCTTGCTCCGGTAGCCGACCGACTCGGCTGCCGGGCCCACATGGATACCATTCCTGGCATCCTGGACCATGGCGCCTCCTACGAGCGCCAGCGGGAGACCTACGAGAGGACCCGAAGGCTGCCGGACGTCGTGGCGTCGCTAGCGTCGGAGCTTCGGACGAGCGTCGAGGCCATCCCGGTATCCGCCTAGGTCTGCGCTCTGACGCACGGGCAGGTGCTGGGTGTCAACCCGGGGTAGCTTCTCGCATGTCCAGTCCGGCTCTCGCACCCTTGACCGTGACGCCTCTGGGGGCGTCCGTCCAGGACGACCTCATCGCCCTCCGCCGACACCTCCACGCGATCCCGGAGGTCGGGTTCGAGGAGGTCGAGACGTCCCGTCACGTTCGTGCCTGGCTCACAGACCGAGGATTTGCTCCGTCCGGCCCGCTGGCGCGCACGGGGTTCTACGTCGATATCGACGGGCACGAACCCGGCCCCGCCGTCGGGTACCGGGCAGACATGGATGCGCTCCCGATCCACGAGGCGACCGAGACGCTCTACAAGTCGCAGCACCCCGGCGTCATGCACGCGTGCGGGCACGATGCGCACATGGCCATCGCCTGCGGGGTCGCGACACTCGTCCGCCAGCGGGCACAGGAGGTCGCAGGGCGCGTCCGGGTGTTGTTCCAACCCGCAGAGGAGATTGCACCCTCTGGCGCACCCGCGATGATTCGGGACGGCGTGCTCGACGGGCTCGATGCGATCTACGCGGTCCACGTCGACCCGAGCCAGCCGGTCGGTCGCTTCGCATTTCGGAGCGGATCGCTCACCGCGGCGTGCTGCCCCTTCCGAATCGTCATCAAGAGCGAGCGGTCGGGTCACTCCGC
>JBCDLV010000292.1:0-4492 GCA_038744895.1 Bacteroidota bacterium
TCGGTCCTTTTCGCCAATCGTGGAAGCCCGCTGGCGGCCGCACGCCAGCGGGACATGGGCTGGCTCGCCGCTGGCGATGTCGCGTCGCACCCGCTGGTGAGGGCTCAGCGAAGGGAGAGCCTCGTGGTGAGTGTGTGAGCGGCCGTAGCGGAGCGTGTCGCCGTCGTTACGCCATCCATGTCGTAGACCAACACGTCGGAGGCGTCCGGTTCGATTCGCTGCCCGAACCAACCGCCGTCATGGAGATGGACGCCCGTCGTTCACCGATCAGGGCTGGGCGGTGTGACCGTCGGCGTAGGCCGAGGGCGTCGCGCCGTACACCTTGCGGAACTGCTTGGAAAAATGCTCCGGGTCGCGGTAGCCGACCGCATAGGCGACCTCGGCGACCGTCCCGGCCGCCTGTTCTAGCAGTTGCGCCGCTCGCGCCAGGCGGAGGTCGCGCAGGAAAGCGCCGGGCGTCGTGCTGAGCGCGTCTTTGAGGCGGCGACCGAGCTGGCGGCGGCTGAGCCCGACCGCGTCCGCCAGCCGCTCGACGCCGAACGCGTCGTCGGCCAGATGAGCCTCGGCTTCGTCCCGGAGGCGGGCTAGGAATACGGCCTCCGACGACGGCACAACGATCTGGCTCGGACCGACCACGACCTCGTCAGAGTATCGCTCGCGCATCTGGCGGCGCGCGGCGACGGCGTTATCGACACGCGCCCGTAACTCGGCCGGCGAGAACGGCTTGGCGAGGTAGTCGTCGGCGCCAGCGTCGAGGCCGTCGAGCATGCTCTTCTCGTCAGCCTTCGCGGTGAGGAGCACGACAGGGACGTCCGCCAGCCGGGCGTCGGCCTTGAGGGCGCGGGTAAGAGCAACGCCGTCGAGCTCAGGCATCATCACGTCGGAGAGGACGAGGTCCGGGGCGTGCGCCTTCGCCGCTTCCAGCCCGGCGGCGCCGTTCTCGGCTTCGACCACGCGGTAGCGGTCGGCGAGGTGGCTGCGAACGAAGGCCCGGAGGTCGGCGTGGTCCTCGACGACGAGCACGACCGGCCGGTCGTCCGCGACGGGCTCCGGCGCGGGCTCTGCGACACCATCGCCGCCAATCTCGGACGGCGCCACGAGCACCTCCGCCTCGGCCAGGCCGACGGCGCCGTTCTCTGAGCGCGGGAGCAGGACCGTGAACCGGGTCCCGAATCCGACCGCGCTCTCGACCTCGATCGTCCCGTCGTGCATCTCGACGAGCTCTTTGGCGAGCGCCAGCCCGATGCCGGTCCCCTCGTGCGTCCGCGTCGCGCTCCCGTCGACCTGGCGGAAGCGGTCGAACACGTGCGGGAGGTCGTCGGCACCGATGCCGACTCCGGTATCCTCGACCGCCAGCACGGCGCGGTCGCCCTCTGCGGCGACGCGCACGCGGACCTTCCCGCCGGGGCCTGTGAACGCGAGCGCGTTGGCGAGCAGGTTCGTCAGCACACCCTCGATCTTGACCGCGTCGACGGGCACCGCCAGCGCGGGCGGCGCGTCGAAGAGGAGGGCCACGCCACCCCGCTCGGCGCGCGCCGCAAACGTCGCGACGCCGCCGCGCGCGAGCGCCACGAGGTCGGCCGGCTGGCGGTCGAGGTCGAGGCCGGCGGCCTCCAGCTTGGCGAGGTCCAAGAGCTGGTTGACGAGGTCGAGCAGGCGCCGCGCGTTTCGCTGCATGACCGGGAGTTGGTCGGCGAGGCGAGAGTCGAGATCGCCGTAGCGTCCAGCCAATGCGTCCTCGATGGGGCCGATCAGGAGCGTGAGTGGCGTCCTGAACTCGTGGCTGACGTTCGCGAAGAAGCGCGTCTTGAGCCGGTCGAGTTCTTCGAGGCGGGCGGCCTGCGCCTCGACCTCGGCGGTGCGCTCCGCCAGCTCGGCGGTGCGGGCCTCTACACGCGCTTCCAGGTGGCCAGCGTACGCGCGGAGGTCGGCCTCGGCGTCTCGCAGCGAACCGGTCATCGCGTTGAATCCCTCGGTCAGCTGCCCGACCTCGTCGCGCACGCCCACTTCCACGGTCACCTCGCGCTCGCCCTCGTTGACGCGGCGGACGCCATCGAGCAACCGCCGCACAGGCCGCACGAGGCTGCCCTGGAGCGAAAACGGAAGCACGACGAGCGCGAACACGACGACGGCACCCATCAGCCCGAGGAGGCGAATCATCGCGCCCTGGAGGCTCTCGGCTTGCTCCAGCGTCTGCGCCACGCCGTTGGTCAGGTTCGGGTTGAGCGGATCGGTCATCAGCACGCCCGTCATTCCGATCACCGCGAGGCCCATCGCGAGCGTCAGCCCGGAGAGCTTGACGCGGAGGGAGGTCGGCTCGGGGGCGTGCGCGATGTAGACCGCGACGCGGAGGTAGTGGACCGCGAACACAGACGGCAGGACGAGGAACACCCAGATCCCGTTCGAGACGGCAGCTGGGATCGATATCGTGTTGACGACGACGATGGCCGCTAGCATCACGGCATCGGCGGCGCAGGCACCCGCGAAGGCGAGGAACGCTCGTGCGCTCCGCTCGCGCCCCTCCGCCAGCGCTCGCTGCCGCTTGCGGAGGAGGACCGCGATCGCCCAGAGGTCGACCGCCAGCCACCAGACCGTGTACGACGCCATCAGCGCCTCGCGCGGCATGTCAGTCCCACGGATCGTGAATGCGAGCACGACCACGCCGACCACACCCAGCCCGGACACCGCGAGCGCGGCGCGGGCCTCCCGCTCAAACGGCGCTTCTAGGAACCGGTACGCGAACTGGAGCAACGCCCCGATCCCGACCATGATCACGACCGACTCGGCCAGGTTCAGCGCCCACTGCGCCTCGACCGTGAGCCCGAGAAACGAGCCCTCCAGCCCCCGGAACACGTAGTACACGACGGTCGCGCCCGTGAAGCCCGCCAGCCACCGCGCCGCTCCGGCGCCGCGCGGCACCCGCAGGAGGTACCCCGTCAGCGCCACGTTCAGGAGAACGAGCGCGAGGGTCCGGATCGACTCGGACGAGAGGTAGAACAGCATGGCAACGAAGGGTACCGGTTCGAGCGGAAACGGCCAAACCCGCCCTCACCGAAGCGAGGGCGGGCGAGCCGTCGAGCGAGCGGCCTAGCGACGCACGGCTCGCGTCGTGGCGATGGCGACGGCCGGCGAGCCGTCGTCCGGGACCACCTCGGTCTCGACGTGGAGGCCACCGGAGGTCACGCGGACCCGGTTGCGGAATGTGCCCGCCTGCGTAGCGTCGTCGGGGTTGTGCCTCGTCCAGGCCATGACGAGCGCGTCGCCGTCGACCTGGAGCCGTCCAGCGGCCGAGTCCAGGGCGCCGGCCGAGCGCGTCGGCGAGTCGGCGTCGCGGCTGTCGAACCGATGGATCGTGTAGCCACCGGTCGCGGCATCGTAGCCGACGACCAACCGGAGAAAGGCAACCTCGGAGATCCCATCGCCGCGCATCGTCATCTCCCAATCCCACTGTTGGAAGGTGCCACCGAGGATGGGTGTGATGGTGAGGGTGCCGTCGAACGTGCCCTCCTCGATCTGAGCCGTGCCGTCGAGGGCGTAGGTGCCCTCGAAGGGCGCGAGGCGAGCCATCGGGTCGGCGTGGGACTGGGCGAACGAGGGCGCGGCAAGAAGGAGGGCGGCGAAAAGCAAAAGGGCGCGGGTCATGAGTCCGGGATGAGGTGTGGAGAAGTCGGTGCCAGCGAGCAGGAAGCGGGTCATGGCAGGCGGGGTGGTGTCGAGCGGACGGTCCACAGCCTAGGGGGCCCTCTGCCCGGCCCGTGGGACGTTCCCCCGGCCGATCGCGCCGTGTCCCGTTTGTCCGGGTGACACGTCCGGTTTCTCCGGTCACATCCGCCAGCAGCGCCCCTCAGCGCCTCGGATCCTGCTCATCGCTCTCCCGCCCCGCTGGCGGATGCTCTCCACCAGCTGCGCATGTCGAGGAGACCACTCTACTCGGGGACTCGATCCGTCCGATTCTCAGAAGTCGGACGTTGCAGACCCCCATCATCGTATCGCTGTTGTGGATCTGGTCGGCGCGCCCCGCTTGTCCTCGTCGTTCCTACACCCTTCGCCAGCGGGTCAGCCGACGGTTACGAATGGCTGGAGGGACCCCTCGACCTCCCCATTCTGGGCCATCGGTTCGTTCGGCCTGGACTTCGATTCGCCGTCGCTGTACACCGAGGATCTGGGGCAAACGCCAGCAGGCCAGCCTGACCCAAGCCAGTCACCGGCAGGGCTCCGCTGGCAACCGCTCGACGCGATGACAGCCCACACAGCGCTATGGCCGGGTATAGCGAAGCGTGATGCGGTCCAGGTAGGCCCAGTCGGTGATCGCGTTGATCGTCCGGACGAGCGTGTCGCCATCCCGCTCGATCCAGTCGCAAAGGATCGTGTCGCCGTCGTTGTAGCGCGTCTGGACGAAGTTGGGGCGGACCGCGGGTCCTGCCGACGACAGCCGACGGTCCTCGGGACGGAGTTGGACGTGGGCGCCGCTCCAGACGAGCGTCCCGCTGAA
>JBCDLV010000293.1:0-4441 GCA_038744895.1 Bacteroidota bacterium
CCCGGCGGCGTGGCCCGAGGCGCGTACGTCCTCTCGGACTCCGCTGGCGACCCGGAGGTGATCCTGGTCGGCTCCGGATCCGAGGTGTCGCTGCTGCTGGCGGCCAAGGAAACGTTGGGCGACGGCGCCCGGGTGGTCTCGATGCCGTGCGACCGCCTCTTCTTCGAGCAGGACGAGGCGTACCGCGAGTCGGTGCTGCCCTCCTCGGTTCGGGCCCGGGTCGCTGCGGAGGCCGCCAGCCCGCTCGGGTGGGGCCGCGTGGTCGGGCTCGATGGCGAGGTGGTCGGGATCGACCGGTTCGGAACGAGCGCACCAGGAAGCGAGGCACTGGACGACCTCGGCATCACCGTCGAGGCCGTCGTCAAGGCCGCGCGCCGCGTGACGGGCTGATGTACGGTCTCATCAGCAAGATCACGGCCGTCACCGGGGAGCGCGAGGCACTGGCCGACCTCCTCATCCAGGCGTCCGTGGCGATGGACGGATGCCGCAGCTACGTCGTCGCGCTCGATGCCGAGGATGCCGATGCCCTCTGGGTCACGGAGGTCTGGGACTCTGCCGAGAGCCATCGGGCTTCGCTTCAGACGCCAGCGGTCCAGGACGCCATCGCCAGCGGGCGGCCCCTGATCGCCTCGATGGGGCCGGAGCGGTTCGAGACGGTCCCGGTCGGCGGAAGCGGGCTGTAGCCGTAGGGCCTCCCGCTCTGCGACAGAGGCCGACCGTCCCGCTGGCGAGGGCGGGTCTCGGAGAGCGATGCGAACGCGACGGTCGAGGCCGGGCTCAAACGCGAGAGACGAGGCGTGATCGCTTCCGCGTCGATCTGTGGCGTCTTGGGTAGTCCACCCTCCGCCGCCATGCGCTCGCGCGTCGTTCTCCTCCTCTCGCTTCTGACCTTCACGGGCTGCAGCGCCCTCGCCGACCTCAACCTCGACGTCCTCGCTGAGGCCATCGAGATCACGCCCGCTGACGACCCGTCCGACGGCGAGCCACCACCGCCGCCCACGGCTGCCGGCGATCCCAACCGGCCCACCATCCCGTCGACCGTCCGTCGCGCCTCGCCGACGATGGTGACCACCGAGATGCTGGCTGCTGCCGCGCCCATCGGCGACCGCGTCCTCCGGGAGACGGCCGGCGCGCGCTCGTTCGACGACCGCGTCACGGCCATCCGCAACTTCCGCCCGACCGCCGCCGAGCGCGAACGCGTCCGTGTACTCGGCTTCCAGACGATCACGGTAGAAGCAGGCGGCGGCGGCAACAGCCCCTATCTGGTGGGCGCGTCACTTTCGCAGGGCATCGCCATCGGCCTGACACCCGGTGATCCGGTCTACGCCCTCACGGGCGGCGGCTTTAGCCTGGGCGTTCCCGGCGCAGGCGCCGACATCCGGATCGGGTTCTGGCGCGCGGATGTAGCCAACCTGGCAGGCTGGTCGCTCGGCGTCAACGGGAGTGCGGTCGGGCCGCATGGCGTTGGCGTGGGGGTCGGCGTGTTCTGGGACTTCGGCGATCCGATGACGTTCTCTGGCTTCAACGTGGGCGCTGCCTTCTCCAGCCCCGGCGGCGACGGCGACGGCGGCCTCGCCTGGACCGAGTACACGCAGCAGATCATCGACACGGTCTCGGACGCCGGACGCATTCTGGCGGGCGGCGCCACGCAGAACGGCGCGCCACTCGGTGGGTCCTGCCGCGTCGGGACCGACTGCCGGGGCTACAGGGCACCCGTCGGATCGCGTACCGCTGGCGTCGCCTGCTGCAACGGAACCTGCCAGCAGACCAAGAAAGACTACGCGGGCATCAGCTGGTGTCCAGCCGTCTGCCGCAGCGGGCCATTCCGCCCCGGCGGCACCTGCTGAGACGACGAGATCGGCCACAAATCGGAATTGGAAGCCCTTCCAGTCGATTTGGAAGGGCTTCCAGTCTTCACGAGGCCTTGTTCTCCGCCAGCGGGGCTCCTACATTCCGCGTCACTTCGCCGCGCCTTCGCACTTGGCGCACCCCGTGTCCGCACTCCGCCTTCGGCTCGCTCTCGCCCCCGCCCCGCTGGCGGCTGGCCTCGGCGTGCTCGTACTCGCGGTCCTCGTCCTTACCAGCCTCCTTGTAGGAGGCTGACACCCGAGACCGACTCACGGCGCGACACACATTGGATGCACTTGGGTTGGTCGAACCCAAGCCCACCCGATGTCCCAGGCGTACTCGCTCGCGATCCTCCCCGGCGACGGGATCGGGCCAGAGGTGACGGCCGCGGCGCTCGCGGTGATGGAGGCCGCCGGCAGCGCGTTCGGGTTTGGCGTTGAGGCGACGGAGCACCCCGTCGGCGGAGCCGCCATCGACACCGCTGGCGGCCCGCTGCCCGAAGCCACGCTCGACGCCTGCCTCGCGGCCGACGCCGTTCTCCTCGGCGCCGTCGGCGGGCCCGCCTGGGACACCGTCGAGGCCCGGATTCGGCCCGAGCGCGGCCTCCTCCGCCTCCGGTCGTCGCTGGGCGCGTTCGCCAACCTGCGCCCGGTCGCCGTCCCCGACGCCCTCGCCAGTCGGTCGCCGCTCCGACCGGAGCGCGTCGCCGGAACTGACCTCCTGATCGTCCGCGAGCTGACGGGTGGCATCTACTTCGGGACGCGCCAGCGGGGCACCTCGTCGGCCAGCGACGAGATGGCGTACTCCGTCGCCGAGGTCGAGCGCATCGCCCGCGTCGCCTTCGAGCAGGCACGCCAGCGGAGGGGCCGGCTGGCATCTGTCGACAAGGCCAATGTGCTGGCGTCGTCGGCGCTGTGGCGCGAGACCGTGACGGCGATCGCTGAGGAGTTCGGCGACGTGGAGGTGGAGCACCTCTACGTCGACAACGCGGCGATGCAGGTCGTGCGCGACCCGCGGCGGTTCGACGTGATCGTCACGGCCAACCTGTTCGGCGACATCCTGAGCGACCTCGCGGCCACGCTCCCCGGCGCCCTAGGCCTGCTGCCGTCCGCCAGCATCGGCGGGCCCGTCGGCCTGTTCGAGCCCGTCCATGGCAGCGCGCCCGACGTGGCAGGACGCAACGTGGCGAACCCGCTGGCGGCCATCCTGTCCGCGGCCATGCTGCTCGACAGCCTCGGCGAGTCCGATGCCGCTGGCGCCGTCCGCCGATCGGTGGAGGCGACGCTGTCCGCAGGCGTCGTCACGCCGGACCTGGGCGGGCACGCGACGACGACAGAGGTCGGAGCCGACGTAGCCGCTCGTGTCCTCTCTGCCTCTCTCACTCCGGCATTCCCCCCACACACATCTGTCCCCCTCCACTCATGACCGACCGAATCGTCATTTTCGACACCACCCTCCGCGATGGCGAGCAGTCTCCGGGCGCCGCCATGACCTTGGAGGCCAAGCTCCGAATCGCCCGACTTCTCGCGGAGATGGGGGTCGACGTGATCGAGGCGGGCTTCCCGATCTCCTCGCCCCAGCAAGCCGAGGCCGTGCGGGAGATCGTCTCTGCGCTGGGAGACGAGGGGCCGGTCGTCGCAGCGCTCGCACGCGCCCACGAGGCCGACGTCGCCGCCGCCGCCGCCGCACTGGCCGATGGCTCGAACACGAGGATCCACACGTTCATCGCCACGAGCGATGTCCACATCGCGGCCAAGTTCAGCGCGCCCCGGTTCGGGTCGACGATGGCAGAGCGCCGCGAGAGCGTTCTCCGGATGGCTACCGAGGCCATCCAGCACGCGCGCACGCACACCGACGACCTCGAGTTCAGCGCCGAGGATGCAGGCCGCACGGACCATGCGTTCCTGTGCGACGTGGTCTGCGCCGCCGTCGAGGCGGGTGCCACGACCATCAACATTCCGGACACGACGGGCTACTGCACACCGCAGAGCTACGCCGCGCTGTTCGAGGCCGCCAGCGGGTGCTGCGACCTCACCGGCGTCACCCTCTCGACGCACTGCCACGACGACCTCGGGCTGGCAGTCGCCAACACGCTCGCGGGGGTCGAGGCAGGGGCACGACAGGTCGAGGTAACCATCAACGGTCTCGGCGAGCGGGCAGGCAACGCATCGCTGGAGGAGGTCGCGATGGCGCTCCGCGTCCGGAGCGATCACTACGGGGTCTCGCACGCGATCGACACCACCCGGCTCAACGACGCCAGCCGGCTGGTCTCCATCGTCACGGGCTTTCCCGTTCCGCCGAACAAGGCCATCGTCGGAGCCAACGCCTTCGCGCACGAGGCGGGGATCCATCAGCACGGCGTGCTCAAAAACCGCGACACGTACGAGATCATGCGGGCCGAGGACGTCGGCGCCGATGTCGAGCAGATCCGCCTGGGCCGTCACTCCGGCCGCCACGGCCTGTTTGCACGTCTGGACCGTCTCGGACTCACCGTCGAGGACGATCAGCGGGATGCGGTCTACGATCGGTTCGTCGCGCTGGCGGACAAGAAGAAGGAGGTCTACGACGCGGACCTCGAGCTCATCGCCGATCC
>JBCDLV010000294.1:0-4441 GCA_038744895.1 Bacteroidota bacterium
ATGACTCGCTCTCTCACGCTCGCCCTTTGTCTCCTCGTCACCGGACTGGCGGCGCCCACCGCCGCGGCCCAATCGGCCGATCTCGACGCCGTCCGCGTGCCGCTGGAGCTCTACCTCCAGGGCCAGGCCGAGGGCGATGGCGACTTCATGCGCCAGGCCTTCCACCCCGACGCGACCGTCTCGTGGATGCGCGACGGGGAGGTCGCCCAGCGCACTGCCGAGGAGTTCGCCGCCCTCTTCACCCGTGGCCCCGCTGGCGACGAGGCCGACCGCCAGCGGCGCATCGTCTCCATCGACGTGACCGGCGACGTGGCTGTGGCCCGGCTGGAGCTGGACTACCCCGGTGCCTTCATCACCGACTACATGACGCTCCTCCGGGTGGACGGCGAGTGGCGAATCATTCACAAGGCCTACACCCGGAGCGCCCCGCGCGTCCGCTGACCTCTCTCGCCTCTCAACCCCCGATCCGATGCGCCTCGCTTCGCTCCTCCTTCTCCTCGCTGCGCCCACTGTCCTCGCTCAAACCGGCGTCTCCGACTTCGCCGACCGGACCGCCATTCTCGCTACCATCGAGGCCTTCTACATCGGCGACCACACCGGCAGCGAAGCCCACCGCCGCGCGTCGATGGACCCGAACGGCGCCTACCGCTACGTCGACCGCGAGGGTGTCTACCGCGAGAGTCGGTTCGAACTGGTCGAGGGCGGTGCGGACACGTCGTACGTCGAGGAGCTGCTGAGCGTCGAGATCTACGAGACCGTCGCGCTGGCCCGCGTACGGCTGGAGAGCGAGCGGCGCGACGAGGCCGAGTACAAGCTGATGACGCTCCACAAGACCGCCGAGGGCTGGCGGATCACCAGCATCGCCTGGGGCTGGGGCGTCACGCAGTAACCCCATGACCTACCGATCCATGATGCGCACCTCCATCTTCCTGCTGGCCCTGGTCCTTACCGCCTGCGCCGGAACTCGAACCGACTGGACGTACGACTCGATCCGCATCGTCGAGGGCGACCCCGCCGACGTCCAGGCCATCGTCGCTCAGGCCCGCGCGTTCTCGGCGGCTTACGTCGCGGGCGACACGGAAGCCCTCCTCGAGGTCTATGCCGAGGATGGGATCGCAGCCCCCGGCGGGCGCGACTTCATCCGCGGGCGCGAAGCGCTGCGTGAGTTCTGGCAGGCCCGGCCCGATGTCTCCATCCGCGAGCACCGGCTGCGGCCGAACGAACTCTGGGTCAGCGGCGACCTGGCCTATGACTGGGGCATCTACGAGGGCGTCAGCCAGCGCGAAGGGGCCGAGCCTGAAGCGTTCCGTGGCAAATACCTCGTCGTCTGGCAGCGCGATGCCGACGGTATGTGGCGCATGGCGAACGACATGTGGAACTCGCTCGACTGAGGCCCTCCCCATCGCGACCTCCCGCGCCCCCGAGGCGCCTCGGAGCTTTCTGTCGATCCATGCGCTCACTCCTGCTTCTCCTCCTGCTGGCGGCGGCTCCCGCCGTGGCCCAGCCCGATTCCTACACGCTGGCAGCGGCGCCCGTCGAGGCCGGGGCGATCCGCCTCGACGGCGTCCTCGATGAGCCCGCGTGGGCGACCGCCGAGGCGGCGACTGATTTCGTCCAGTTCCGCCCGTCCCCAGGCGAAGCCGCCTCTGAGTCGACCGTCGGCCGCGTGCTCGTGGGGCCGTCGGCGCTCTACATCGGGATGCGGATGGAAGACCGCCAGGCGAGCGCCATCGACGCCCGCCTCGCGCGGCGCGACGAGAGCGTCACCAGCGATCAGGCCGCCATCGTGATCGACTCGTACGACGACGACCGGACCGCCTTCTTCTTCCGCGTCTCGCCGGGCCGCGTGATGCTGGACATCCTGTTCTACGACGACATCGAGGCGGACCGCTCGTGGGACGCCGTCTGGGACGTGGCGACCACGCGCGACTCAGCGGGCTGGACGGCCGAGTTCGAGATCCCGCTCTCGCAACTCCGCTATCGAGGTGGCCCCGGTCCGCACACATGGGGCTTCCAACTGGCGCGGATCCACTTTCGCACGAACGAGCTGTCGTACTGGACGCCGCGCCGGCCTGAGGATACCGGCTACGTGAGCCAGTTCGGGCGCCTCACGATCCCGGGCGACCTGCCTTCGCCGCGCCGCGTCGAGGCGGTCCCGTACGTGGCCTCGGCTGTGACGCGAGCGCCCGGCGATACCGCCGACCCGTTCTACGCTGAGACGGACCTCCAGCCGCGCGTTGGTCTCGACCTCAAGCTCGGCGTCACGAGCGGGCTCACGCTCGCCGCCACCGTTAACCCCGACTTCGGGCAGGTCGAGGCCGACCCGGCGCAGGTCAACCTCGGGGGCTTCGAGCTGTTCTTCGAGGAGCGCCGCCCGTTCTTCCTCGAAGGGCTCGACGCCTTCTCGACAGCGCCGCGCCGCGTGCTCAACAACCGCCGGCCGACGCTGCTCTACACGCGCCGAATCGGGCGGGCGCCGCAGCGCACCGCGTTCGTTCCTGCCTCGGCGGGCGAGGCTGCAGGCCCGAACGGCTCGGTCTATACCGACGTGCCACAGCAGAGCACCATCCTGGGCGCGGCGAAGCTCTCGGGTCAGGTCGGGCCGTTCTCCGTTGGCCTGCTGAACGCCACCACGCGAGCCGAGACCGGACGCTTCCAAGCCTTCGACGCCAGCGGGCAGACCGTCGCGGACGACCGCGCAACAGTGGAGCCGCTCTCCAACTACCTCGTGGCGCGGGCGCGCGGCACGTTCGGCCGGACGATCCTCGGGGGGCTCGCGACCTCCGTCGTGCGGGACACCGGCGACCCGGCGCTGGCGTCTCTTCTGCCCACCACGGCGACCGTTGCCGGGCTGGACGTGGAGCACGATCTCGGAAGAGACTGGCTCCTGACGGGCCAGGTGGCCGGGAGTGCGTTGACTGGCAGCGAAGACGCCATCCTGCGCCAGCAGACCGCCTTTCCGCGCTTCTTCCAGCGTCCCGACGCGGGCCACGTCGAGGTCGACTCCTCGCGCACGGCGCTGACGGGATGGACGGCCGAGGCGAACGTCATCAAGACGGACGGTGACCATTGGCTCGGGGGCTTGCACGTAGGCATCACCTCCCCGGGATTTGATTCCAACGCGCTCGGCTTCCAGTCCCGCGCCGACTACGCTCACCTGGACGGGCAGATCGAGTTCCAGCAGACGACTGCCCAGGGCCCGTTCCAGCAGTGGCAGGCCTCGCTCGCTGGCGGGGCGGCGTGGAACCTCGACGGCGACCGGATTGGGACCCTGCTCGTGTGGAACGCCTTCGGCGTGCTCCGCAATTTCTGGTCGGTGGGTCTGAGCGGTGACGTGGTTTCGCGGTTCGCCGGGGACCGCCTGACGCGGGGTGGGCCGCTTGTGCAACGCGACGCCGGTGGGGCGCTTTTCCTCAACGTCACGTCTGACACACGGAAGCCTGTCGTGGTACAGGCCTCTGGCGGAGGCTTCGGCAACGAGTTGGGACGGTTCGGCCTCTCCACGAACCTCTCCATTCAGGCGCGACCTACGTCAGCGGTCTCCGTCTCCTTGGAGCCCAGCATCCAACAGGGACGCGACCCTCGCCAATTTGTCACGGCGATCGACGACCCGGTGGCCATCAGGACGTTCGGGCGTCGCTACGTCTTCGGTGAGATCGAGCAGACTACCGTTGCGGTTGCTACTCGCCTCGACTGGACGTTCACGCCGACGCTCACGCTGCAGCTCTTCGCGCGGCCGTTCCTCTCGCGCGGCCAATACACCTCCTTCAGCGCTCTCGATGAGCCTGGTGCGCTTCGATTCCCTACGTACGGCGTCGACTTTGGTACGGCTGGGACCGACGTGGATGGCTCGACCACCCTCGACGCGGGCGACGGCAGCGACCCCGTCATGGTACAGCCCGACTTTACCGTCCGCTCGCTCCGTGGCAACGCGGTCCTCCGCTGGGAATACCGCCCGGGCTCGACGCTTTTCCTCGTTTGGCAGCAGCAGCGTGACGGCTTCGAGGCGGACGGCCTCTTCGAGTTTAGCCGGGATGTGCGCAGCGTGCTCACGGACCCGGTCACAAACGTCTTCCTCCTGAAGCTGAGCTACTGGCTCGGGTAGCGCGCCCCGCTGGCGCCTCTACGGCGCGATCCGGTCATGCCGCGTCGGCCTCTGGCGCGTTGCGTACGAGGCGGCGCACGCCGTAGACGAACAGCGCGAGGCTGATGAGAGAGCCGAACCCGAAGAGGCCCCGCCCGAGGGCTTCGTTGACCGCTCGCGGGAGGAACGGAAGGCCGCCCTCGACCTGTCCGGGGTCGCTGAAGATGGCGACCCAGCCTCCCAGGATCGCAAACGTCAGCACGATGGTGAGCGCGGCGGCATCGCGCATGCGAGACTGCGGCGGGGTGAGAATCGCCAGGCCGCCGAGAGCGAAGACGAGCCCGCAGGAGGCCAGCA
>JBCDLV010000295.1:0-4431 GCA_038744895.1 Bacteroidota bacterium
GGATGACCAGGCCGATGGGCGCGTCCCGGGCGCGAGACTCGCGATCAGCCTCCACGCGCCCACGGATCCGCAGCGGAGCGCCATCATGCCCGTCAACCGCTCGGAGAAGACGGACCTGAAGGCGCTTGGCGCTGCCGTGCGACACTACTACGCCCAGACGGGCCGGCGCGTGACGTACGAGTACTGCGTCTTCGATGGCATCAACGACACGGCCGAGGATGCGCGAAACCTCGCGCGCATCGCCAGCTGGGCGCCATGCAAGGTGAACCTCATCATGTACAACCCGGTCGATGGAACGCCGTTCACGTCGCCAGCGGAGGACCGGCTGGAGAGCTTCATACAAGAACTCGTCCGCAGGCGCGTGCGGGTGACCGTCCGTCGCAGCCGCGGGCAGGACATCGACGCTGCGTGCGGTCAGCTCGCCGTCGCTGCCACAGAGGGCTGAGCGCTCGTCTACTGGCGCCAGCGGGTGCACGGCAAGCGAGGGAGCGAGGAATTGGCAAGCGCTTCGGCGAGCACGTTGGGCTCGCGGACCGAATTCGAGGGATCGGCGGTAGCATTTCCGTTACGCCTATGCCCATGCCCAACTCTTTTCCCGTCTCTCCGCCTGACTCTGCGTGGCTCCGCATGGAGAACCCGACGAACCCGATGACCATCACTGGCATCGTGGGGTTCGGGTCGAGGCTTGACGTCGCAGACCTTCGAGACTTCGTCGGCGAGCGCCTGGTCCGCTTCGATCGATTTCGGATGCGGATCGATGGCCTCGGCTCCTCCTCCCCGCGATGGGTCGAGGATCCCGACTTCGACCTGGACCGCCACATTTTCGAGGTTGCTCTCCCCGCTCCTGGTGGCCGTGAGGGACTTCAGAGCCTGGTGAGCGACCTAATGAGCCAGCCGCTTTCGTTTGCCCACACGCCGTGGACGTTCCACCTGGTACACGACGTGGACGACGGTTCTGGGCGTGTCGGCTCAGCGATCATCGTCCGGATCCATCACGTCGTCGGCGACGGCATCGCCTTGATGCACGTGCTCATCAACGCCGTCGACGAGTACTTCGACGAAGACAGTCCGACACGAAAGAAGCGCCGCGCGTCTAAGCCCGCGTTGCAGAAGCGCGTCGCCAAGACACTCAAGAACGCTGGCGCCGAGACTGTCGACCTCGTCACCAAGCCGACGCACCTCGGGCGCCGTCTCAAAACGGCCGGCTCGGGTCTTGGCGCAGTCGGACACCTGTTCGCGATGCGACCGGATTCCCAGACCGTGCTGAAGGGCTCGGCCTCGCCGAACAAGCGAGCCGCCTGGACGGACCCCATCGACCTGCAGCTCATCAAGTCCGTTGGCAAGGCGCTGGACGCTAAGGTCAACGACGTGCTGATGACCGCCGCGGGCGGCGCGTTGCGGCGCTACCTCCATGCCAAAGGCGATCCCGTCGACCAGAGCACCGTCCGCGTCGCTGCGCCATTCAACGTGCGCCCGCTCGACCGGGCCTATGAGCTTGGCAACTCATTTGGTCTCGCCTTCGTGTCGCTACCGATCGAGTTCGAGACCATCCGCCAGCGGCTGGAGGCCCTGAAAGAGCGCATGGACGAGGTCAAGAAGTCCGCGGAGCCGATCGTGGTCTACGGTATCCTCCAAACCATCGGGCGCGCGCCGATGTGGGTCCACCGCCAGGTGGTCAAGATGTTCAGCCAGAAAGCCTCTGGGGTCCTTACGAATGTGCCCGGCCCCACCGAACTTCTGCACATCAAGGGGGCGCCCATCGACACCATCATGTTCTGGGTCCCGCAAGCGGGCGACATCGGGCTTGGGATCAGCATCATCAGCCTCAACGATCGGGTCCGCGTAGGCGTCACGTCCGATGCTGCGATCATTCCGAACCCGTCCGAGCTGGCACGGGCCTTCGAGGCCGAGTTCGCCGCCCTCGTGGACGAGTTCGCGCCCGCTGGCGCCGTCGAGGCCAGTCGGAAACGCGCCGCGATAGGCTGAGTAGGACACCACCTCTCCCCTCTCGACCCGCATGTCTTCGACCTCCGCCTCACGGTCGCTCCTGGAAGTCACGCTCGGCTTCTTGGGCGCGCTCCTGATCGTCCCCCTGCTGTTCAAAGTGGTGACCGGACTCGTCAGAGGACTCTTTCGGCTCGGCGTGACGAAGAAGATCGCAGGCGAGTTGGCGATCGCCGGACTCACGGCGCTTCTCACCAAGGAGGGCGTGCTCGATTCGTTGTTCGGCAAGAAGGGACGCTTGGGAGATGGCATCCTGAAACCGCCGGTCGGTCGGTAACTCGTGACCCACGCCAGCGGGTAGCGTCTCCGGATACAGGCACAACTAGCTTCCGGCGTTCACCCGAGTCGCCATGCCTGCACGCACGCGCGTCGGCGTCCTGACCCACGGGTCGCTGGGCGCAGGCGTCGAGATGAAGCTCGATCCGTCCCGCTCGGTCGAGACGGTCAAGGCCGGCACGTTTGTCGTGGTGGAGGGCGAGACCTACGACTTCTTTTCGCTCATCACGGACCTCCGAATCGACGCCGCCAACGAGGGCATTCTGATCCGGCCGCCAGCGGCGTCTGAGGACCTGCTGCGTCGCGTCTTGCAGGGCTCAGGCACGTACACGACGGTATCGCTCCGGCCCCAACTGATGGTCGAGGGCGGCATCTCAGACAGCGATCCGCTTCCGGTCAAGACCATCCCCAGCCACTTTTCAGCGGTCGGCGAAGCGACGGACGATGACGTCGCGCGCGTATTCGGCTCCGAGGCTGCCGACGGCGGCGACCGCTTCTTCGAGGTCGGCACGCCGATCGGGATGGAGTCTCCGGTCTGCCTCGATCTCGTCCGGTTCGTGGAGCGGTCCAACGCGGTGTTCGGAAAGACCGGAACAGGCAAGAGCTTCCTGACGCGACTCCTGCTGGCGGGCACCATCGCGACGGGCCGTGCCGTGTCGCTCGTGTTCGACATGCACGGCGAGTATGGGTATGCGGTCCGACAGGAGTCGGGGTCGGACGAAGCCGCGTTCGTCCGGGGCCTCAAAGACCTGTTCCCATCGCGTGTGCAGCTGTTCGCGCTGGATCCGGCATCGCTCCGCGCACGAAAGCAATCCGCCGACGTGGAGATGCATCTCTACGCCGACCAGGTGGAGCCGGAGGACATCCTGCCTCTGCGCGAGACGCTCAACCTCAACGCGACTGCGACGGAGAGCACGTACGGACTGAAGAAGCGGTTCGGGTCGCAGTGGCTCGCGACGCTCCTCCGGGCAGAACCCGCCGAGATCGACGCGATGGCTGAGGAGGTCGGGGCGCATCCGTCGTCCTTGGCTGCGCTCAAGCGCAAGCTGGACCGACTCGATGGGCTCCCATTCTTCCACACGGAGCCGTCACGGGGCAAGCAAGACGCGATCGAGGCGCTCTTCGAGGCGCTGGACCGTGGGCGTTCGGTCGTCCTCCAGTTTGGCAAGTACAAGTCGCTGTTGATCTATCTCCTGGTGGCCAACGTCATCACGCGCCGTCTGCGGGAGCGGTACGAACGCAAGATGGAGGCCTACGAGGCCTCCCAGAGCGATGCCGACAGGCCACAGCAGCTCCTCATCACCATCGAGGAGGCGCACAACTTCCTCGGTCCTGAGACGGCACGGGAGACGCCGTTCGGCAAGATCGCCCGCGAGATGCGGAAGTTCTTCGTTTCGCTCCTGATCGTCGACCAGCGGCCGAGTGGAATCGACGAGGAGGTGCTCAGCCAGATCGGGACGAAGCTGGTCGCCCAACTGAACGACGAGAAGGACATCGGCGCGGCGCTCGTGGGCACCCCTGGCGCCAGCGGACTCCGTCAGATCCTCGCCTCGCTAGACAGCAAGCAGCAGGCGCTCTTGCTGGGCCATGCCGTTCCCATGCCCATCACCATCCGCACGCGCGACTACGGCGACGACTTCTTCTCCGCCATCCGCCAGCGGGTCGGCACGCTGGACGCGGAGTCCGCTGGCGAGATGCAAGCCGCCCTAGGCGAGCTGTTCTGATCACACCCGGCACCACGGTGGACGCGTACGACCAAATCGCTGCGTGGTACACGTCCACGCGAGATCCGACCTCGGGCGCCGACGAGATCGAGGCCTTCGCGCGCCAGCTGGCGCCAGGATCTGCGGTGCTGGACGTCGGATGCGGCGATGGCGTCCCCGTATCTCGGCTCCTCCATCGAGCGGGGCTTGCGTTGACGGCGCTGGACAGTTCTCGCGCCATGGTCGAGCGGTATCGGGCCAACGTTCCCGATGTCCCCGTGCGCCACGCGTCGGTCCTCGACGCTGAGTTCGATGCCGGCACGTTCGCCGGCATCGTCGCGTGGGGCGTCTTGTTTCACCTCACGCTGGAGGACCAGGCAGACGCCTTCGGACGCATATCGACGTGGCTGGCGCCAGCAGGCCGTCTGCTGTTTACGTCCGGAGGAAC
>JBCDLV010000296.1:0-4431 GCA_038744895.1 Bacteroidota bacterium
GCCTCGCCGCCCATCTTCTCGGCCAAGACCTTCGTGATCGCCGCCGTCAGCGTCGTCTTGCCGTGGTCGACGTGGCCGATCGTGCCCACGTTGACGTGGGGCTTCGTGCGCTGAAACTGCTCCTTCGCCATGGTTGCCTGGTGCTTGTGCGCGCGGGGCGCTGTGGGGTTGGATGTATTCGAGGGACGCCAACGGGGCCGGCGACGAGCCTCCTCCCGGACTTGAACCGGGGACCCCTTCCTTACCATGGAAGTGCTCTACCGCTGAGCTAAGGAGGCGATGGACAGCCTAAGGCGGGGGCGGCCGGACGAGAGGAGACAGGGCTCCACCGAACGTGACGACATCCGCACCGGCATGTCATGAGCGGGAGACGGGACTCGAACCCGCGACCCTCAGCTTGGAAGGCTGATGCTCTACCAACTGAGCTACTCCCGCAAGACCATTGGGTGATGGTCGGCTTCCTGGTCGCCGATCGAACGCCCGATCGTACACCAGCAGCCGACCAATCGCCATTGGTCGACAGTGGGCAGGGAAGGATTCGAACCTCCGTACTCGTGAGAGAACAGATTTACAGTCTGTCGCCTTTAACCACTCGGCCACCTGCCCGGAGAAAGAACGTTCGCGAGGGGAGCCCGGAGTGCCGAGCTGGCGGAGGGACTCGAACCCCCGACCTGCTGATTACAAATCAGCTGCTCTACCAGCTGAGCTACGCCAGCGGCGCGGGCATCGCGAACGGCCAAACTAGCCCGCTGGCGCGCAGGCCGTCAACCGTGCAGACGGTGGGACGCGGCCGCTAGCCGTCTCTTCGCGATGAGTTCTTCGGGCGCCGGCGACGGCGGATGACCACAGCGACCAGCAGGACGACTAAGACGGCAGTTACGATCCGACCGTAGGTCGCGAGCCACTCAAGAACACGCCCCCACTCGGACCCGAGCACGGCACCTCCCCACACGAGCAGCAGGCTCCACACCAGGGCACCGAGGGTCGCCCAGAAGGCCGTCGGCACCCATCGCAGGTCCGAGGCGCCCGCCAGCAGGCCCAGCACAGACCGGCCACCGGCGAGGAAGCGGTTGATGGCGATGACGCCGTAGCCCCACCGATTTAGCCACGTCTCGGCTTGCCTCAGCGCACCCCTCGGAATCCATCGCAGCCTCTTGGGATCGTGGATGGCTCCTCCGAGCCGCCGTCCAATGGCGAACACGGTCACGAACCCGGCTCCGCCCCCCAGCGCCGCCAGCGCCACGGTCGGCACGAAGGACAGCACACCGAGCCCGACGAGGGAGCCGCACAACACGATGACGGTATCCCCCCAGATCGGCGGCACCACGTTCTCGCCATAGGACACGGCCAGCAGGACGGCGTAGATGCCCGCTGGCGGCAACGACTGGAGCCAAACGACGAAGTCGGCGACAGCCTCAGCCATTCTGGAGGAGGCAAACTGCGTGGGCCGATGCGCCCTCTCCGGTACCGACGAACCCCATCCCCTCCCCCGTGGTCGCCTTCACCGAGACGCGGTCGATGTCGATGCCAAGGGTCTCGGCGAGCCGCTGTCGCATCGCGTCGATGTGAGGGCGGAGCTTCGGTCGCTGGAGAACGACGGTCGCGTCGACGTTGGAAATGCCGAACCCAGCCTCCCCGACGTGGGAAACCACGGCGTCGAGCAGGCCGATGCTATCTGCGCCTTCGTACGCCGCGTCTGTGTCCGGAAAAAGGGCGCCGATGTCACCGAGTGCAGCGGCTCCCAGCAGAGCATCGATGATCGCGTGCGTGAGGACATCTGCGTCCGAGTGGCCGTCGAGACCTACGTCCGACGGAACGGTCACGCCTCCGAGGATGAGGGGCCGTCCGGGAACCAACCGGTGGACATCGTAACCGTGGCCGACGCGCATGGGTCTGGGGCAGAGAGCGCTCAAGATGCCCGAGTCCCAGCACGGATCCCGAGCGGAACGTGTGGATACGGCGGAGGCCGCCGGTGGCCCGGCAACGGCCTACGCGTCTCCTTCCGACCGAGACCACGCTCTCCACAGCGCCTCGGCCAGCGTCCAATCACTCGGCCGTGTCAGCTTGAGGTTTCGTGCGTCGCCCTCGACGATGCGGACAGGGTAGCCAGCATGCTGAAGCAGCCCGACTTCGTCCGTCGCGACGTGACCGGCCGCGTTTGCCTCGGCTCGCAGAAGCCAATGCCGACGCGCGCCTTGCGGCGTCTGCATCGCCCAGAGCCCATCGCGGGAGACGGTAGTTCCGAACAGCGGCCCGTCACCGCCCTGACGGAGCGTATCGGACACGCGAAGGGCAGCCGCGGCAGCCCCGTGCGTCGTCGCAGCGCCCACCACGCGGTCGATCACGTCGGGCATGACAAACGGCCGCACGGCGTCGTGTACCAGGACCACCGTCGTCGCACTGGGCAGTGCGCGGACGCCAGCAGAGACCGATGCCTGTCGCGTCGCGCCTCCCGTGGCCACGTGGGCGTCCACGCCGAACGACCGCAGCAGCGTGTCCACGTCGGCCTCCCGGCCCGCTGGCGCAACGACGACGATCGGCCCGATGGCCCGGTGGCCGGCGAAGGCCCTCGCCGTTTGGACCAGAACGGGTGCGTCTCCGAGGTGCCTGAACTGCTTCGACGGCTGGCCGTCCTCCGCCATTCGCGTCCCCGAGCCGCCAGCGGGCAGCACGACGCCGACCGGTGCGTTGCCCGCAGATGGGCTGGCGCTTCCGTCCGCCAGCGGGTCGGAGGGGGCCACGAGCTAGATGACCAGCATGGCGTCGCCGAACGAGAAGAGGCGGTACTCCTCCCGGATGGCTTCGGCGTAGGCCTCGCGCAGCAGCGGGTAGCCTGCGAAGGCAGCCACCATCATCATGAGGGTGGAGCGAGGCCGATGGAAGTTGGTCAGCAGACGCTCGCAGATGTGGAAGTCGTAGACCGGGTAGATGAACTTGTCCGTCCAGCCGGAGCCCCGCTTGAGCGTCTTCGACGCCGACAGCGACGACTCGATGGCGCGCACCACGGTCGTGCCGCAGGCCGTCACCGTCCGCTCGGGGTGCGTGAGGGCCCGGTTCACGCACTCGGCGGCGTCGTCGGTGACCTGGAAGAACTCGGAGTCGACGCGGTGCTTGGACAGGTCCTCGACCTCGACCGGGCGGAAAGTGCCGAGACCCGTGTGAAGCGTCACCGTCGCGACTTCGGCCCCACGCTCTGCGATCGAGCGGACGAGCTCGGGTGTAAAGTGAAGACCGGCTACGGGCGCTGCGACACCGCCCCGCTGGCGCGCGAAGATGGTCTGGTAGCGAACCCGGTCAGCGGGCTCCACGGGGCGCCGGAGGTACGGAGGGATCGGTGTCTCACCGATCGCGTCGAGGGCCGCGTAGAGCTCCTGCGGCGAGCCGTCGAAAATGAACCGTAGCGTCCGCCCCCGGCTGGTGGTGTTGTCGATGACCTCCGCGGAGACACGGTCCGAGAACACCAACTTGTTGCCGACGCGGACTTTCCGCGCGGGGTCCACGACAGAGTCCCACAGCCGCTGCTCAGAGCTGAGCTCGCGCAGCAGGAAGGCCTCGACGTTGGCACCGGTGTTCTCCTTGATACCCCGGAGACGGGCCGGAAACACGAGCGTGTCGTTGGCCACCAGGACATCGCCATCACCGAAGTACTCCGGCAGGTCCTGAATGGTGCGGTGCTGGATGCTGCCGGAGGCACGGTCGACGACCATGAGCCGGGCGGCATCTCGGGGCTCGGCAGGGTATTGAGCGACGAGCCCGCGCGGGTACTCGTACTCGAAGTCGCTCAGTCGGAGCGCGTGTTGGAGAAACGACGGGTGAGCAACCTGCATGGGCGTACCCCGGCGGAGCGTCCATCGCTTCTGTGCCGGGCCCTATTCCGTTGAAGCTGGGAATATAGAGGCACGTAGAGGCTGGCGACTCCCCAAACGAAGGGATGCCTGTCGGCGTAAAGCAGAGCTACGTCGCCTGCCGGATGGTGCCCGTCACCTCACCGAAGCTCACCCGGTAGCCGGCCCGGGAGGCCTGACCCGAGAGCGTCACCCGGTCGCCATCTGCCAGGAACGTCCGCTCTTCGCCCGTGGGTAGTGTCATTGGCTTGGTTCCTCGCCAGGTGAGTTCCAACAGCGATCCGTAGCTGTCCTCGGTCTCTCCCGAGATCGTCCCCGAGGCCATGAGGTCACCCGGTCGGGCATTGCACCCGTTCACCGTATGGTGCGCAAGCTGCTGCTCGGGGCTCCAGTAGAGGTACTTAGCGTTGGACTGCGCGATGACCTGAGGCTCGGTCCCCGCGTCCCGCATCGACTCGCTCTCGATGGCGACAGTCAGGTCGATGTCCAGCGAACGCGGTTCCTGCTGGCGCAGGTAGTCGAGCGGTTCCGGGTTTCCCTGGGTCTCGTCCTGCGCCTCGCCCTCCACCCGGAACGGGTCGAGCGC
>JBCDLV010000297.1:0-4414 GCA_038744895.1 Bacteroidota bacterium
GCTTCCGACGCTCCTCGACTACGGCACGCACGCGGCCAAGCTGTTCCACACGCCGCCGGTCTTCGCCATCTACATCGTCGACAAGGTGCTGGGCTGGGTCGAGCGGAACGGCGGCCTCGACGGCATGGTGGAACGCAACCGCACCAAGGTCGAGCGACTCTACGGCGCCCTCGACGCCAGCGACTTCTACAGTGGGACAGCCCGCGAGGACAGCCGCTCGCACATGAACGTGACCTTCCGGCTCCCCACGGAGGATCTAGAGGCACGCTTCATCAAAGGCGGGCTCCACGACGGACTGCTGGCGCTCAAAGGCCACCGGAGCGTGGGCGGTGTCCGGGCGTCCATCTACAACGCCGTCGAGCCCTCCGCCGTCGAGCGCCTCGTCGAGTACATGGCGTGGTTCGAGAGCACGCACGGGTAGCAGCCTCACGGTCTGCGATCTCGTCCGGAACCGAAAC
Source organism: Bacteroidota bacterium (assembly GCA_038744895.1). Taxonomy (GTDB): domain Bacteria; phylum Bacteroidota; class Rhodothermia; order Rhodothermales; family Rubricoccaceae; genus Rubrivirga. Next base: position 459 of record JBCDLV010000297.1, read on the forward strand.
ACAAGACCGTCGGGGCCTGCTGGCGCCAGCGGGCAGTCCACGCCGGGGACGCCCGCTGACACTGGGCGTGCTGCGTGGAGGGGTCCACGCCTTACCCCGCGGGGCAGGACAACCGGCAGTGAGGTTCGCTTGGGACGGCTCCTGTCGCGCGCCTCTCGCGACTCAGCAAACAGGACAGGTGCGCCTCAGACACGGCTGCACTTACTCCTAACCAAGCGTTTTTACTACAACGACTTAGGGGTATTCACGACGGTGGAACTTGATCACTGCCGAGGACGATCCGTCGTTGGCGTCCTCTATCCGCGGAAGTATGTTGTACTCCCCCCGGACTTTACTCATGGACACGATCGTCGTCTCGTGTGTCGCGGCAGCCCTGGTGCTGGTCGTGGTATTCGTCGTCGCCCGGAGGATCCGCCACGCGAAGCCCATCTCCGAGCTGGCGCAGCGGCTCGATGCGGCGTATCCCTCCAGGCCACCCGTATCGCGCGCGCACACGCTCCGGTCGCCCCATGGAGCGGTCGCCATCCAGGACGATGCGCTATACCTCGCCCTCGCAGGCACAGGCCCCGGTGACTTCCACGCGGTCCCCTGGGGCGCAGTACTCTCGGCCCTCCCCGGTGGCCACGGCGCCATCCGCGTGCGGATCGAGGGCGTCGGCGCGGTGCGAGTCCCTGGCGCGCTGGGCCACCTGATCTGGCACCAGATGGGCAGCTGGCGCATGCTCCCGGCCACGCCGACGCGCACGCCTCCAGCCCCGCTTCCTCCTCCGCCAGCGGACGCGCCGTCCGTCTTCCTCGCGCCCCAGGAGCTTCGGTCGCTGGTGGAACGCTCACGGCTGGTCCGCGTCTAGCGCGCCCCGTCGCGGGGTTAGGAAGGACTGATCGCGGTGACGGAGGGTCGTCTCTCGGAGACGACTAGCTTGCGTCTGAATAAGAACGTCCGTCTATGAAGCGCCTCGTCGTCGTCGAGTCTCCCACCAAGGCTCGCACCATTCGCAAATTCCTGCCGTCCGGTTATCAGGTCGAGGCCTCGATGGGCCACGTCCGCGACCTCCCGTCCTCGGCGTCGGAGATCCCCGCCAAGGTCAAGAAAGAGAAGTGGGCTCGCCTGGGCGTCAACGTCGAGGACGGCTTCACGCCGCTCTACGTGGTTCCGAGCGACAAGAAGAAGGTCGTCAAGCAGCTCAAGGACGCCCTCAAGGACGCCGACGAACTCTACCTCGCCACGGACGAGGACCGAGAGGGCGAGGCCATCGGGTGGCACATCCTGGAGGTTCTGAAGCCCAAGGTGCCGGTCAAGCGGATGGTCTTCCACGAGATCACGCGCGAGGCCATTCTCAAGGCGCTCGACCAGACGCGCCAGCTGGACACTCGGCTCGTCGATGCGCAGGAGGCCCGGCGCGTCCTCGATCGGCTCGTGGGCTACTCCGTCTCGCCGGTTCTCTGGAAGAAAATTGCCCCTAAGCTCTCTGCAGGCCGTGTCCAGTCGGTCGCCGTCCGGATCCTGGTGGAGCGCGAGTGGGAGCGGCTCGACTTCATCAGCGCCAGCTACTTCGACCTCGCGGCGACGCTGGCCCAGGGTGGCGTTCCCTTCGAGTCCAAGATGACCCACTACGGTCAGCAGCGGCTGGCGACGGGCAAGGACTTCGACGAGACCACCGGCAGGCTCAAAGCCGGCAGCGACGCCCTCCAGCTCGGCGAGGAGCAAGCCTCTGGGCTCGCCGCGCGGCTCAAGACCGCCAGTTGGCGCGTGGCCGAGGTCGAGCAGAAGAAGGCCAAGCGGTCGCCAGCAGCGCCCTTCATTACGTCGACGCTTCAGCAGGAGGCCAACCGCAAGCTGGGCATGAGTGCCCGCCGCACGATGCAGACGGCCCAGAAGCTGTATGAGCAGGGCCACATCACGTACATGCGGACCGACTCGCCCATCCTGTCGAACGAAGCCGTCGCGGCGGCCCGAGGTGCCGTCGAGGCGCGCTACGGAGCGGAGTACCTGTCGCCCAAGCCACGCCAGTACTCCGGAAAAGTCCGCAACGCACAGGAGGCGCATGAGGCGATCCGCCCTGCGGGCACCGGCATGCGCACGCGCGACGAGATCGGGCTCTCCGGCGACGAGGGCAAGCTGTACGACTTGATCTGGAAGCGGACAGTCGCCAGCCAGATGGCCGAGGCTCGCCTCCTCCGTACGCGCGCCACGATCCTCGCAGCCGAAGGCAGCGACGACGAGAGCACGTTCCGGGCCACCGGGCAGGTGATCGAGTTCCCCGGCTTCTTCCGCGCCTACGTCGAGGGCAAGGACGATCCGACGGCGGCATTGGACGACCGCGACAGTCCCCTCCCCGCTCTCGCAGAAGGCGACACGCCCGACTGCCACGAGGTGGAGGCCGTGGGCCACGAGACGAAGCCACCGGCGCGCTACACCGACGCCTCCCTTGTGCAGGCACTCGAAAAAGCCGGCGTCGGGCGGCCCTCCACGTACGCATCCATCATCGACACCGTCGTCCGGCGCGGCTACGTCGTCCGCGAGAAGAACCAGCTCGTGCCCACATTCACCGGGATGGCGACGACCAACCTGCTGGCGAAGAACTTCGACCGGCTGGTCGACACGGACTTCACGGCGCGCATGGAGGAAGAGCTGGACGAGATCGCCGACGGCAGCGAACAACGAGGGCCCTACCTGGAGCGGTTCTACAACGGACCGCAGGGGTTGGAGAAGAAGGTCGAGGAAGGGGTCGAGACCATCGACCCGCGCGAGATCTCGACCATGCGCCACGACAAGTGGGGCGACTACGAGGTCCGCGTCGGCCGCTATGGGCCGTACGTCGCCGCTGGCGACGGCGGTACCGCCTCGCTTCCGCCGGAGATCGCGCCAGCGGACGTGACCCAGGACACGCTGCGCGACCTCATCGACGCCAACGATGAGGAGCGGGTCGTCGGCATCCACCCGGACGCGGAGATGCCCATTCTCCTCAAGGCCGGCCCGTACGGGCCGTACGTGCAGCTCGGCGACGACGACGAGAAGAAGCCCAAGCGGACGTCCCTGCCCAAGGGCACGGAGCCCAGCGACGTCGATCTGGCGATGGCGGTCGCACTCCTCGGCCTTCCGCGCACACTCGGGGAGCACCCGGAGACCGGCAAGCCCATCCTCGCCAACATCGGCCGGTACGGGCCGTACGTCCAACACGAACGAACCTTCGCCAGCCTCAAGCCCGCCGATGGCGACAACGTCCTCTCCGTCGAGTTGGATCGCGCGCTGGAGTTGATCGCGCAGAAGCGCCAGAAGTCGGCGCCGCTGCGGACGCTCGGCGCCCACCCGGAAACGGGGAAGCCGATCGACGTATTCGAAGGCCGCTACGGACCCTACGTGAAGCACGTCAAGACGAACGCGACCATCCCCAAGGACATGGACAAGATGTCCATCACCCTGGAGCAGGCCGTGGAGCTGGTCAACGCCAAGGCGGCGAAGGGCGGCAAGAAGAAGGGGCGTCGCAAAAAGGCCTCGTAGCTGTGGCCACGCCCACTCCATCTGCCGAGTGCCTCCGCTTCGAGTGCGGCGCGCTTCGCACCCACGCCACGGGGCGGAAACGATGACCGTCGCAATCATCGGCGGAGGGATCGCCGGGCTGGCGGCCGCCGTCGCCCTGCGCCAGCGAGGCATCGAGGCAACGGTGTACGAGCAGGCCCCTGCGCTTCGCGAGCTGGGTGCCGGCATCGCCCTGTGGCCCAACGCGACGCGAGCCCTCCGGTCACTGGGCGTGCTCGACGCTGTCGCCGAACGGTCTGGTCGGGCAGAGGTCATTCACATCCTCGACGCCAGCGGGCACGCCCTCGTCCGCTTCTCCACGGCCCGGCCCGATGTGCCCTCGTTGTGCGTGCGACGCAGCCACCTGGTGGCCGCGCTGGCCGACGCCCTGGACACGGATGCCATCCGCTACGGGAAGACCTTCGAGCGCGCGACCC
>JBCDLV010000298.1:0-4404 GCA_038744895.1 Bacteroidota bacterium
CAGCGGCCGCTCGCAGTACCCGTCGGCGAGGCAGGCCTCATAGCCTGCCTTGTAGGACGCCTCGAAGTAGGCGTCGATGTCCGGTTCCGGTTGACACCGGCAAAGCAATCGGTTGCAGCCGTGGCAGAAGTCGCCAGGGCCGGGCATAGATCTCGACATGGATCTCAGAGCGAAGGATTCCTGAGCGACCTCCGGCCGAGTGCCGGAGCCGCTCCTCGCCAAAGGGGAGCGGCCCCGGCATGGGCCTCTGGCGCCTCACAGCGGGCGCCTTGGCGCCGGGACGGCGCCACTCAGGCGGCCCGCCGCATCGCATCGCGGATCTCGACTACGGGCCGGTGCTCCGTCACCGCTCCCAGGACTTGCGCCGCCCTCTCCCCTGTCGGGACGAAGAACCGGGTGCGGAAGGCGTGGACCTCGGCGAAGACCCCGTCGGCCTCCAACTCCCGCATGGCCGCGAAGTCCGGCCCCACGAGTTCGATCCGGGGCTCGTTCGCCACACGACGGCGGCGAAGCTGCCAGCCGTTGGCGAGGTCGGCCTCGGCGCCCGCCAGCAGACGCTCCGCCAGCGCCTCGGGCGTGATCTCGACGCGGTCGCCCGCGGCTCCCAGAGCCTTGAGCGTCGCGCTCAGGTGCTCCGGCATGACGGCCCGCCCGATCATGCGCTCACCGCCGTCGGTCTGTGCTCGGTAGATCCTCGGGTGCCCGGCGATCCGGTCCCAGATGGGCAGGATCGTCCCGGTCACGAGGTGGACGGGCTCGGTGAAGAACTCCGGCGCCTCTCGGACCCCGGCCTCCCAGAGCATCCGGGCCTCGACGGTGGGGATGGGTTGGTGGCCTCCCTCCTCGCCCGCCTTGTGGACATCGGTCTCGTCCATGAGCCTGTTGGAGCGCACGCCGACCCTGCGCAGCCGTTGAACGATTCGGCCGGTCTCGGTCGTCCGGCTCCCAGCACGGAAGAGTGCGTAGGGCTGCCCGCTCCGCCGGTTGACGACGAACCCCGCCCAGTGGCCGAGTCCCTGCGCCTCCTTGGCCCAGCGCCAGATCTCGTCCCAGTCCACGACCTCCGTCCGCCGCGTGAGTTCGAGAGTCACGACCTGCGTCGTCGCCCCGGACCGCTCGTGTGTGTAGACGAGCCGCTCGTCGGTCTTGACCACGCGCTCGGCCCGGATCGTCTCGACGCCCAGGTCGAGCGTGCCCGCCTCTCGGGCCGACTCGGTGGCCTCTTCGAGGTACCCGTACCACGAGTCGAAGACGGCGTCCATGGCGCCCGTCTGGAGCGACAAGAGCCGGTTCAAGAACTTCGGGACCTCGGGGACCGCGCTCACGTTGAGTTGCCCGTCGGCATCGAGCACCTTGATGCCCATCTGCTCCTCGACGAGCGCCGGCGTGACGCCAGAGGCGACCGCTCGGCCTTGGCCCCGGTAGAGGTCCACGAACCAGTTGTGCAGGCTGGCACGGGAGAGCGGGGTCTCCAGGTTGAACTCGGACGACAAGAGCCCCTGGCTGGCCGTCTGCCGCTGGCCCTTCGTGAGCGCACCGAGCTGGTCGAGCCGCCGCGCGATGGTCGACAGGAAGCGGCGCTGGGCCTTGAGGTTGGTGGTGACGAGCACGAGCTCGGGCGGGCACGCCTGGTTGGCCCGGTGAACCCGGCCCATGCCCTGCACGCACTGCGCGCTGCTCCAGCCCGGCTCGACGCAGTACAGCACGCGCCGCTGCTGGTTGTCGGCCGCGAGGTCGGAGTGGTAGCTCCGGCCGGTCCCTCCGGCCTGGCTGAAGACGAGGACACGGCGCTTCCCTGCCATGAACTCGTCGGCCTCGGCGTTGCAGGTTCTCCGTGTGCGCCTCTCCTCGACCACCTGTTCGACTCCGTCGACGGTCTTCGTGACAAACCGCCGTCCCCGGCCCGTCACTTCGGCCACGGCCTCCGGGCCGAAGTGAGCCACGACCTGGTCGAGCACGCCGTGCGGGACGCTCACGGCTCCCACCTCCAGCATCAGCCGGTCTCTCGCGGCCACGGCCTCTGGCGACTGCACGAAGTCACCCGCCGCGTTCTTGACCGGACGGGAACGGACTCGGCCCTCGTCGTCGAGGTACTCCTCGTAGAGCGTGGTCGGGAAGCTGGCCTCGACGAACTGCAGGAGCTGGTCGCGCGGGGTCACGTCGAGGTCCCGGAGATCCTCGCCGTTCTTGACCGCCTTGGCGTAGGCCCGCTCGGTGGCCGCCTCCATCGTGGACACGAGTTGGACCACGCAGCTCTGGCCGTCTTCGAGCTGGCGCTCCATGTCGCGGATGAGGCTCGGCGCGCTCATCGACACGAGCACGTGGAGGAAGAACCGCTGGTGGGCGCCCCAGAACTGGCTGTAGGCTGCTGCTCGGGCTCTCCCGCACTTGTCGGCCTTCGTGACCTCGAGCGCGCTCTGGATGTTGCGGAGCACGACCTGCCACGCCTGGGCGCAGCGGTCGTAGGTCCGGGCCTGGTGGTCCTCCAGGTCGTGGACGAGCGTACGGTAGTCCACGCCGTCGTAGGAGACCGACCGCGCGAGGTAGAGGCCCATCGACTTGAGGTCCTTCGCCACGAGCTCCATCGCCGCGATCCCGCCCGCCGACACCTTCTCGACGAACGCCTCGACGGTCGGGAACGGGGTGCCCCGACCCCAGAGCCCGAGGCGGGCTGCGTAGGCGAGGTTCGAGACCTCGGTCGCGCCCGTCGCGCTGGCGTAGACGACGCGGGCATTGGGGAGCCTGTCTTGGAGATCGACCACCGCCAGCGCCCGTTGTGAGGCCTTCCTGACCCCACGGCTTCCCTGAGTGTCCAGGGCTGAACTCGCATTATGCGACTCGTCAAAGACCACGACGCCCTCGAAGCCGGACTCGCCGCTGCTGCCCGCCAGCCAGGCGACGACCTGCTCCAGCCGATCGATGCCGGACTCACGGCCGTCCCGCTCGCGGGGCTTGCCTTTGAGCGTGTCGTAGCTCGCGAAGCAGATGCCGCCGGTGTGCCGGATCGGTCCCTTGCACGCGCCGAGGTCGAAGACGAAGCCGGCCGGGCCGCCGAGCGCCGTCCAGTCGCGGATGGCGTCGCGCATGAGGCTCCGGTTCTCGCTTACCCAGAGGGCGCGGCGGCGGCCCTGGAGCACGTTGTCGAGGATGATCGCCGCACTCTGCCTCCCCTTCCCCACACCGGTCCCGTCGCCGAGGAAGAAGCCCTGGCGCGGCCCGCCTGCCTCCCCACTCCCCGGTAGCACCTCGCTGTGCGCGGAGCCCGCCCGGACGACGGTCTCGAGTTGAGCGTCGGACAGGGTGCCCTGGGTCACCAAATGCTCGGGGAGCGTCGGGTGGTAGTCGCACGCGGGAGCCGTGGCCGCCGCCATCGCGGCCGACTCGACGAGCCGCGTCGGGTGAGGGCACGCGCCCGGGACCCGGACGCTCGGGCGGTAGGCGTCGAACACGGACGCCGTGAGCGCGCCCGGCTCGGTGCGCTTACGAGCAGCCTCGACCGCCAGCGGGAGCGCGTCCGTGAAGGGCCACGCAGGCACGGCTTTCTGTCGCAGCGGCGCCTCAGCCCGAGGGCGAGAAGGCGCGGCGCCCAGAGTGGCGATGCGAGGGGCGAGAAGGGCGAAGAGGTCGAGCTGTTCGACCGGGGATGCGGTCGCGCGTGTTGCGACGTGTGGAACGGAGGGAGCCACGGGATTTCCGGCTGGCACGAAGTGCGGAGCCTCTGCCTGGGACACTCCCCGGTGGGCTCCGGCCCGCCGCGTTGACGGGCTCGCCCAAAGGCCCGGCATCGCGGGGGACGCGGCGGCGACCCGACACCCACCCTTTCTGATTGCACCCCCCGACTTTTCAATCAGCACGCCCGAACCTTTCGATTTGCCCCCCGAGGTAGCTCCCGTCACTGTCTCCAATCCACCGGGTTTGGGAGGCCTCGAAGCCAGAGCCGTAGCTCCTAGAGGCAGACGCGGAGCCGCTCCGGGCACGAGCGCCTGCCGAGACGTCATCCAGGGTTTCGACCCGCCGCTCTACGCTCGCCCCCTCACCCGACCGGCGCCAGCAGGGGCGACGGGACGTCGGACCGGCGCGGGGCCACCCTCCGACGGACGGCCAGCGTCGGACGCTCGACGATGGCGTAGAACGCGCCGCCGACGGCCCCGATCGCGACGAGCGCGCCCGCCACGTGGAGCACCAGCGGCACGCCCGGGAGCGCCTCGGCCACGAGCCGGCGGTACACGTGGGCGACCACCATGTGGGTAATGTAGACGCTGTACGACGTGCGCGCGACGGCCCGGACGGCCCGCGACGCCGCGTGCGGGAGCGGTCGCCTGTCCGCCGTCGCGACCACGACGGCCACGAACGCCAGGGCCACGCCCGAGTAGGCGTAGCGGTTAAGGATGTCGACGGGGAGCC
>JBCDLV010000299.1:0-4383 GCA_038744895.1 Bacteroidota bacterium
AGCGAGAACGCCTTCACCGGCCTCCGCTTCATCTCCGGCTGGCGCGTTGCGGCAGCGCCAGCGGATGCCGGTCCTCCTGGATCCCGAGGGGAAGTTGGCGCCGGGGATGCCGGCAGCAATGTCACGGACCCACTGCTTCGCGGCAACTGGCGTGGCCTGTTCGCCTGGTACTCCATTGCCGAGGGCCTCTACGACGACTTCGAGCCCATCCTCTCGCCAGCGACTCTGCCAATCCCTGCTGGCGAGCTGTTCGATGAGCGCCAGTTCCCCAGCCTTCGCGAGGCGCAGCGGCCGCTCGACCTCCTCGACCTCTACTTCGACCCGACCCGTCGCGGCCCCTACAACTTCAACCGGGAGCTATCGTCGACCTTCGCGAACAACCCGCGTGACGTGTGGGGTGGGTTCGTTCGCCAGCTCGAAACCTCCTACTCCAACTTCGATGGGCAGAACAACATCGAGTTCGTCGAGTTGCTGCTGTCTCCGCTCGGAGGCATCAACGGCACCGAGGAGGTGACGCCAGGCTCGGTCCTCTACCTCGATCTCGGACAGGTACAGGAGGACATTCTCCCGAATGGTTTCCTGAACACTGAGGACGGGCTCCAGAACGGTTCCATCGAACCAGTGGGCAACGAAGTCGACAGCTGGAGCCGTCGCGCCGAGGGACGTGGGGATGGCTTCATCAACATGCTCGACGGGGATCAAACCGAGGATCTGGGTCTCGACGGACTCGCGTCGGAGATCGCGACGCCCGCTGGCGTCACGCCGTACGCCGTCACCGAGACCACTCAGTTCGGCGAGTTCCTCGCGTCTCTGCCAGACGGCCCAGAGCGGAGGCGATCGGTCGTCGACCCCTCGGGGGATGATTACTACTTCTTCGACGACCCGCGCTTCAACGACACCCAGCGCTATCCCTCGACGTCCCAGGGAGCCACCATTCAGGAGCGCTACGCGCACTACTTCCCGGCGTTCGAGCTGAACTCCACGGCGGCGCAGCAGGCCCTGGTCCCAAACGGTCGTGGCGTGGCCGTCCAGCCGAACTCCGAGGACATCAACGGCAACAACACACTCGACCCGATCGAGTCCTTTCACCGCTACACGGTCCCACTCGATGCGGCAGGCCTCAGCGGCAGTCCGTTCCTCGTCAACACGCTCACTACGGAAGTCATCGAGGGCCAGCCTCAGACGTGGTACCTGCTCCGGATTCCGGTTCGGACACAAAACAAGGAGATCGTCAACATCGAGGACGATGACTTCTCCCGGATCGAGGCCGTCCGCGTATGGACCACAGGTCACGAGCGGCCCGTCACGATCCGCGTAGCCTCGTTCGAGCTCGTCGGGAGCCAGTGGCTCAAGTCCGACCTCGTCGGGTTCGAGAACGATGCGCCAGCGGACGCGCCGCCGAGCGAGCCGCCTGCTCTCTTCGTCGAGACGATCAACAACGAGGAAGACGGCGACAACTATGCCATCCCGCGGGGGACGCTCCAGAACATCGCCCGCTCCACGTCCGGCCAGATTACCAACACGCGCGAGCAGTCTCTCGTTTTCCGCGCAGAGGGGCTCGCCGATGGGCGCCGGGCTGGACTCGTCCGGAGCTTCGCGACGCGCCCCATCGACCTGACCAAGTACTCGAACCTGCGCCTCGACATCCACGGCAACGGGTTCGAGCGCGCCGACTCGATGTTCGCCTTCGTCCGGTTCGGTGACGACGAGACGGAGAACTACTACGAACTCGAACAGCCCGTCTACCCCTTCGACCCCAGCCGGCTACGGGACCTCGGCAGCGACGGGGAGCAAGCCGACAGCCTCTGGCAGACGAACGTCCAGGTCGGTGCGGACAGGGTCAATCTCAACCCCATCAATGTCGTCTTTGCCAGCCTAAACGACGTCAAGCTGCAGCGCGACCGCGCCATCAACGAGGGTGAGGCGACCGTCAATGAGCGCTTCACCGTCGCCGCGGCGAACTCGCCTCCGGGCGCGACGGTGACCGTCCGCGGCCAACCGTCGATCCAAGACGTCCGCACGATGGTGCTCGGCGTCCGCAACGGGTCCGGTGGCCTCGCGGTCGTCGACACGGTGTCCATCTGGTTCAACGAGCTCCGGGCCACCGGGTACGATGAAGCAGGCGCCGCCAGCGGGTTCTTGACCGCGACCCTGGGACTCGCGGATGTGGCATCGGTGAACGCGCGCCTCAGCTTCACGCAGGACGGCTTCGGGGAGCTCGGCGGTGCGCTGGGCGGCCGCAACTTCTCGTCCGAGACAGCCTTCACGCTGACGTCTCAGTTCTCGGCTCACAAGCTGCTGCCCGAGCGCTACGGCTGGCAGATCCCGGTCTCGTTCTCGCTGACCCAGAACGAGTCGACGCCGCGGTTCGACCCGGACAACGGCGACGTTCGGCTGTCGGACCTCGTCGACGCCGCACGTGGAGATACCGAGGGCGACGCGGAGGCGCCTGAGTTGGTAGACAGCGTTCGGCCGGAGGCCATTCTCGAGCGGGCGCAAACGGCGACCTCCTCGACCAACTTCCGCGTCTCTGCCTCGAAGTCAGGGAGCCGGTCTCCCTGGCTGCGCTACACCATCGACGGCTTGACCGCGTCCTACACGCTGTCGAACCAGGGCGGGCGCAACCCATCCAGCCGGTTCCGGAGCAACGACTCGTGGACGGGCAACCTCGCCTACCGTGTGACCGTGCCGCGGCCGTTGACGGTGCGCCCATTCTGGCTGCTCGGCGGCGTGCCGGTCGCCCGGGACGTACTCGGTGGGCTGCGCCTGAACCTGCTGCCGCAGAGCGTGACGCTCTCGGCCGATGCCAACCGGAACATCTCGGTCACGCAGCCGCGGCTGGGCGTGGCCTTCCTGACGGAGCCGGACTCGATCCTGGACTTCCGAGCCCTCGCACGGCGGACCCAGCGCTTCGAGCACGGCCGCCAGGCGAGCGTCCAGTACACGCCGTTCCCGTTCCTTCAGCTGTCTTTCGCCTCTACCACGGACCAGGACCTCGGCGGCGCAGGCCAGAGTGAGCAGTTCAAGACGCTCGTCGTGGGTCGCGACTCGCTCGGGCGCATCGACCCGACGGTGTTCTACCAGGACTACACAAACGTCTCGCCGTCCGACGTGCCATCCGACACCACTGGCGTCCTCGCTGACCTCGCCGACCGGCTCGATGGCTACAACCAGGGAGACCCCTTCCCGCGTGACCGACTCCAAATCCTGGGCGGCTCGGACCTGACGGTGTTCCCACTCGGGGAGGCGCTCTCCAACGCCTTCAACGGCGGGCTCCGCACGCGCGCCTACGACCAGCGGACCACGGCCACACTGCGAATTTCGACGGCCCGGTATCCCTGGCTCTCGTGGCTCCAGCTTCAGCCCATCAACTACAGCGCGGAGTACGACTGGCAGGACCAGCCCAGCGCGACGGCGCCGGATCTGGAGATCGCCAGTGCAGGGACCCGCGCGACTCTCCAAACGTCGGTGCTCGTGCGCCCGCGCACCTTCTGGCGCCTCTTCCCCTTCTACCGGGCCTGGGAGGGCTCCGCTGGCGCCAGCGGGGGGCGCGGCCCGGTGGCCCCGGCGCAGCTGGGCACCGCGGCGGACTCGTCCAGCGGGGGCGGCTTCAGCCCGTTCCGGCTTCTGCAACGCGCCTTCCTCGGGCTCACCAGCATCGACGACATCACCGTGACGTATCGCGGCGGCACGTCCGCGGCCACCGGTGGCCTCGAAGGGCAGGCGTTCAGCCTGTGGTCTGGGTTCACCGGGGCGGCTCCGCCACTCGGGTACCGCCTCGGGCTCACGCGGTCGCTCGGCGCCGACCGGCGGATCACCGACGACACAGCGTTCGACACGTTCACCGATCTGTACGGAACGGAGCACGACGTAGACGCACGCACGCAGTTCTCCCCGCTGCGGGGGCTCAACATCGGGCTCAACATGCGAACCGCCTGGAATGTGGGCGAGGAGGTCGATTTCAATATCCCGCTCGGCGGCGGCGAGCCCCTCGAGTCGTTCGGGCGCCGGTCCGGAGCCAATACGGCGACTGTTCTCGGGTTCGGTGGCAGCTACGACGGCGTCGTGGCCCGCCAGGTCGAGCGGTATCGCGAGGAGGTCGAAGGCAACGCCGCCGAGGTCATCGAGACGGAGTTCCTATCGCCGACGGGTCTCGCTGACGACTTCACGCGCGAGCTGGCGCGCGGCTCTGGCTCGTTCGGATCGAACGGCCTGTTCTCGCTACCGCTCCCGAACTGGACAGTCACGTACTCTGGCCTCGAACGGCTCCCGATCCTCCGCCTGCTGGCGACGCAGGTCAGCGTTCAGCATGGCTACTCCTCAACCTCGGAGTCACGCTATGCGACGCTCTTCGACCCGGAGGCGCGGCTGATCGACTTCAGC
>JBCDLV010000300.1:0-4382 GCA_038744895.1 Bacteroidota bacterium
CGCGACTACGGCGATGAGGAGCGAGGCCTGGAGGGCGACCCGGAGAGCAGTCCGCATAGCTAGGCGTCGGCCTGGGTGTGGGTGGATGCCATGACGAGCGTGACCTCGGCGAGCAGCCCCGCCACGAAGGTGATGCCGAGGCCGACGACAAACGCTCCGCGATGGATCGGGACGAGCGCGAGGATCGCAGCGAAAGCCGCCAGTACGACCGCCAGTCGGGCCGCCATGCCGCCGAGGACGAACCGGAGGGCCCGGTTGGACTCCATCGTGGTCGCGCGACGGGCTGCCCAAACCGCTGCCAGCGCGTTCGCCGCACCCAAAAGGGCACCGAGCAAGAGGCTGACGGAAACGGTCATCGCGGGGGGACGCGTCGTTGGTGGAGCACGCAGTACGGCGAAGCTAGGCGGCGCCCCGTCGAGGCTCCCCCAAGGCGGAGTGAAGACGCTGCCAAGGGGGCGTCAGCGGCTTGAGCCGGAAGACGACTCGTTCGCTACGCGAACCACCAGCGCCACGATCCCGACCATCCCCAGCGCCGCGCCGACGATGACGCCCCACGGGGTCGTATCCAGCCAACGATCGACGAGGATGCCCAGCCCTACGAACAAGAGCATCGAGCCGCCGATCTGAATGCCGAGTCCGAGGTGAGGGCCAGCCTCCCGCATGCCGTCTCCGTATGCGTCTTTGATGCGGCCCGGTGTCGCCCGCTGCGGCTGGTACACGTCACGAGGCGGGTACGCGTCGCCCGCTGGCGCCAGCGGGTCTGGCTCTTCCTCATGCGAGGGCTCGGCCCAGCGTCTCGCCCACTCGCGGTCGGCCCGGTCGAAGCGGTCGGGCTTGTCGGCCCAGGGATCCTCCGTTGGCACCGCTAGGCGGCGCCGGAGACGACCGAGAAGCCCGAGCCCTCGTCGGTAGCATCAGCTGGCGGCTTGGGAGCCCGGCCGCTACGTCGGCTGGCGCCCTCGACCGCTCCCGGCCCCATGCGGCACTCGCCGTTGAAGGTGGCGCCGTCCTCGACGACGAGCTTCTCCGTGCGGATGTCGCCTTCGATCACAGCCGACGCCTTGAGCACGAGGCGCTCGCGAACCACGAGCTGGCCGCGCACCGTCCCCGCCACCTCTGCGCTGGTCGTGGTCACCTCCCCATCCACGATGCCTCCCGGCATGATCATCGTCCGCCCCTCGACCTCGACGGTTCCGTTGACCGTGCCGGAGACGTTCAGGTTGCCTTTGGAGCGGACCGTCCCTTCGACGACGGTAGACGCGCCGATGATGTTGTGCTGCTCGGCGGGGTTGCCAGAAGAGGGCATGGTGCGCGTCTTCGCCATGGGGGTGGAGTTGGCAGAGGGAGAGCGAGAGGGCTCGCTGCGGAACAAGGCCATCGAAGCAAGGAGGCTAGGGGGCCGACAGGAGGGCAGCCGGGTCCTGGGCCAATCCATCTCGCCACACCTCGAAGTGGAGGTGAGGCCCGGATGTGATTCGACCGGTGTCGCCGCTGAGGGCGATCTCTTCGCGAGACCGAACGCGCTCCCCTACGCGTTTTAGAAGCCGGCTGTTGTGCTTGTACACCGAAAGGTAGCCGCCGGTGTGCTGGACGGCAATCGTGTGGCCGCTGTCGCCGGACCAGTCGGCGAGGACGACGTAGCCGTCGGCAAACGCGCGGACGGGCGTTCCCTCCGTCGCGGCCAGGTCGATGGCGAAGTGCCCGCGCTCCGGGTCGAAGCCTCGCGACTGGATGCCGTCGACCGGTGGGCGCCCAGGCAGGCGCAGGCCATCCAGGTAGCGGCTGGCCGCTCGCACGTCTCGCTCCGAATCGCCAGCGGGGCCGAGCGTCCGGAGCGAAAGCGCCGGCTGGATGTGGTCGCTCGGCGGCGCAGGCTCGAGGGCCACCTCCGCACCTCCTGGAGAACTTGGAGAATCAAAGGCGGCCGGGTCGAGCGTCACAGCATCTCCCAGGTCTCCCGTAATGATAGATCGGAGTTGTGCCATCAGCTCCGTCTGAACCGCCAGTGAGTCTTCGAGGGCGTCGGCTCGCTGGGCATTCGCCTCGGCTACCCCTCGAAGCTCGGTCGTCCCCGGACCGAGGATTAGGCCCCGCAGCGGCGTGAGGACGATCGCGGCAACCATCAAGGCCCCGAGGACGACAATCCCGATCACGCCCGCGTACAGAGCGTACCCCGGCCGGACCTCGTACTGCCGCGGCGTGCTCATCGTGTCCGGCTCCAGCACAATGACCGTGCGCGCCGAACCGGGCCGGCCAAACAGATCGCGTAGGAAGTCCGTCACAGTGTCCAGGAGGAGACAAACACCCCATACCGCGCCGAACGGGCCGATTTTGTTCGTTGCATCTGCATACGAGCGTCTGGGTGACCATCTAACTTAGCGGGCTGCACGATCCTCCATGCCGCCCCGGGCGGCGTTCGCCGGTTTTCCTCCATGCCACAGCACAAGTCCGCAGCCAAGCGCGTCCGCCAGGATGCCAAGCGCCGTCTCCGCAATCGTTACAAGAAGGTCCGTGTCCGCACAATGATCAAGGACCTCCGCGCAGAGACCGATCCTTCCGCCGCCGCCACAAAGCTCAACGCGGTCAAGGCCCAGATCGACCGGATGGCAGGCGACCGGATCTTGCATCCCAACAAGGCTGCACGCGTCAAGAGCCAGCTTGAGCAGCACGTCCAGTCGCTCGGCTAGCGGGCTCCTCTGGTAGACGCCGGATGGAGACAGGATGCTAATCGCCAGCGGGCGCTCCTCCGAAGCAGAGGGCGGTACAGGGCCAGCGTACCCCCTGGAGCGCCTTCCCGCCTGGGCTGTTCGAGTCCAACCGCACCGGGCCGTCTCGCCCCGCTGGCGCCAGCGGGGCGTCGCCATCTCTTCACACGGTGGCCGGCAGGGCCGAGGGCTTCTGCCCTCGTTTGCACTCGGAGGCTCCTGTTCGTCGCGGCTGCTATCTGATGGTTTCCCGAGGTCAGCGGTCAATTCGAGCGTCTGTGCATGCGGCGATGCTCCTTCAGGCACATAGAGGGCTCTCAACCGCCCATATGGAGGAACCTGCCCCGGTCACCGCCGGTTTAGCGCCCCGTTCCTCTGCCCACTTCCCTTCTTCCTGCCCATCCACGCACGCCGCTTTGTGCGGAATAGCAGGTGACTCCGTCCCCTGCTCGCAGCATCGAGAGACGCGGTATATCCTCGTCACTCGTACACTGTCGGTACCGTTTTGGGTACTCGAAGCCGGGTCCGAACGCCCACCACCAAAGACGCGACCGTCTCACCACTCCCCAGGTCGCGAAGGACCACACACTCACCTCCCCCCTCCTCCATGCCACAGAACCAAACGGAGACCCTCGCGATGCCGCGGATCTCTCCCATCTTGCTCTGGTGCGCGGCGCTTCTTCTCTCTACGGCAGCGCAGGCACAGATCGTACGCCCCAGCGAATCCATTTACGTCCTCCTCCGGGGCGGAATCACGGGATACTCGGGCGACCTCGACAACAACTCGGACGAAAACGCCGGAGAGGCCGAGCCTCAGCCCCTGGACGTGTTCGATGATCCGGGCTTCTCCATCGGAGGCGAGATCGGGTACCTCTTCAACGACAACCTTTCGCTGGGCCTTGGCCTCCTGTACACGGACGTTCCCCCGATCAATGGGTCGTTCAACGGTGGTCAGACCAACAACGTCGAAGGCGGCGAGGTCTACCAGCTTCAGGCGCTCTTCCGCTACCTCCCGTTTGCCAACGCTCGTCTGAGTCCGTTCGTCGAGTTGGGCGTCGCGGGCATCGCAGGCCAGGGTACAGAGGACGAGCGAGACAGTGGATCCGCAGATGACGACGTCTTCGGATTCGGGCCCGTTGTGGGCCTCGGTGTGGACTTCGCGCTGACGCCGCAGTTCGGTCTCTTCCTCGGCGCACAGTCGACGTTCGGCTTCCCTGACGTCGCCATTGACGGTTCTGACCCAGGTGCCTTCGGCAGCCAGGCCGACGACGCTGACTTCGACGTCCTGACGACGCTCGGCGGCGGACTCCGCTTCGCATTCCGCCCGCCTTTCATCGCGCCGGAGATTCAGGGCCTCGAGTGCCCGTCCGAGCTCTTCGTGGGTGATTCTGGCTCGTTCATGGTCATGACCAACGACGACGCCACCCAGCCCGTCACCACGACGTGGCAGTGGGGCGATGGCTCCACGGGTGCCGGCATGACGGCCAGCCACGCCTACTCCGCACCGGGCACATACACCGTGACGGCGATGGTGATGAACGAAGGTGGCGAGGACTCCGAGTCCTGCCTCGTGACCGTCGTCGAGCGCCCAACGCCGCCGACGCTCGCCGGTTGCCGCGCGACTCCGATGACCGTCAACACGGGCGAGACCGTGACGATCTCGGCGACCGCGACGGA
>JBCDLV010000301.1:0-4378 GCA_038744895.1 Bacteroidota bacterium
CAGGAGACGCTCATTCCAGAGCCGCCCACGATCTCTCGCGCCGAGCGGACCCGGAGGTTCGACTGCCACCACCTCGGCCCCGACATCGGTCGCCATCCGACGCCACGGGTAGACATGGCTCGGAAACTGGTCGGCCAAGACCACGATCCGGTGGCCTCGCTCGACGTGGAGGTTCTGGGCGACTGTCGCCATCGCGTACGACACCGCCGGAACGAGGGCGACGCGGTCTGCCAGGTCGGCGTCTCCGACGAGGCGCGCGACCAGCGAGCGCACCCGGCCGGCATCCCGGAAGAAGTCGTCCACGCCGATGGCGCTCGGATCCCTCCGCTGGCGGAGGCCGTCGGCAGCGGCGGCCTCTGCGGACCGGAGCAGCGGACTCATGTAGGCGCCGTTGAGGTAGTGGGCGCCAGCGGGGAGTGTGAAGAGGGCCTTCTGAGAGGGCAGCACAGCGGTCGGGGCAGACGCCCGAACCTAGACTCTGGTCGTGCAGACCTTCTCGCGTTCAGTGACACCGCCCTCCTGCCCTGACGACTTCGCCCTCCAGTACCGCTGGCGCGAGGGGTCCCTCCCGCCACCAGGCCACTACGCCATCCATGTCCAGATCGACGCTAGCGGGGCGGGGCTGGCGGTGTTGACCCAGGGGTATGGCCGCGAGGGGCCGACCTGGACGGAGCGGTTCGAGCTGTCGCCGGCCGAGCGGGCGGCTGTGCACCAGGCGCTCCTGCGGCACGGCCTCGACGCTCGCTGGCGTGAGCCGGAGCGGCACCGGGTCGGCGGCGCCACGTGGTCGCTGGAGGTCACCGCCAGCGGGTCCGTCCACCGGGTCTCTTCCGGCGAGGAGGCGGACGGCTTTGCGGCGTCGGTGCTGCGGGACGCGGTGCGCGACGCGGTCCCGGACGCCGTCTGGTCCACCCTCCGCCAGCAGCGCACGGCTTACCTCGCCGACGCGACGTAGAGCGGCGGCGCAGCGCCAGCGGGCGCTACTCGCCGAACTCGTTCTCGGGTGCGGGGCGCGTCTCGATGGGCCTCAGCACGAGCACGCCGCCATCGTCCTGGTCGGTGAGGACGTAGAGCAATCCGTCGGGGCCCTGCTCCACCTCACGGATCCGGCGGCCGATGGGGTAGATCTCCCGGCTCGTCACCTCTCCGTTCTCGACGGCGACGCGGATGAGGGAGCGATAGACCAGGCTGCCGATGAAGAACGAGCCGCGCCAGCCGGGGAACCGCTCACCCGCGTAGTACGCCATGCCCGACGGCGCGATGGTCGGGTTGAACACGTGGAGGGCATCGTCGAACTCCGGGCGCGTCGGCGGGTCGGGGATGAGCTCGCCGTCGTAGTCCATGCCCCAGCTCACGTGGGGCCATCCGTAGTTGCCCGACCGGCGGACGTGGTTGAGCTCGTCGCCGCCGAGTGGTCCCATCTCAGCCACGAACAGCTCGCCCGTCCGGCCGTGGAACGCGGCCGATTGGATGTTCCGGTGGCCGAAGGACCAGATGGCGCCTTCTGCGTTCGGGTCACGGACGAACGGGTTGTCGTCCGGGATCGAGCCGTCCCGGTGGAGGCGAAGGACCGCGCCGAGGCCGTTCGTCAGGTCCTGGGAGGGCGTGAACTGGAAGCGCTCGCCGGTGGTCATGAAGAGGTGCCCGCTGGCGCTGAAGGCGATGCGGCTGCCGAAGTGCCCGCGACTGCGGAGGAACGGCTCGACCGTGAAGAGGACCTCGAAGTCCTGGAGCTCGTCGTCCACCAGGCGGCCGCGGCCGAGGGCCGACGCGGCCGTCGCGTTGGGTCCGGGACGGGCATAGGTGAGGTAGACGTACTGGTTCTCGGCGAAGTCGGGGTCGAGCGCGACGTCGAGAAGCCCTCCCTGGCCCTGCGCGTAGACCGCGGGCACGCCCTCCACGGTCACCGGCACCTCGCCAGAGCCAGCGTCCACGATCCGCAAGCGACCGGGGCGCTCCGTCACGAGCATCCGTCCGTCGGGCAGGAACGCCAGCCCCCACGGATGCTCCAGGCCGTCGGCGACCTCGTAGACCCCCACCGGGCCCGTCGCCGGCGACAAGAAGGAGACGACCTGGCGGGCCGGCGGCTGTGCCGCCACCGTCGCGGCGAGCAGAACAACACTGAGGATCGGAAGCGTGCGCATGAAGCAGTCGACAGGTGTGTGCTCGTGACCGGAGGACCAGATGCTCTGTTCCTTCAGCCTTTTCGGTTCAGGGTCTCCCCCGCTGGCGGCAGTCTTCGACGAGGACCGCTGTCACGAGCGGTGTCGCGCCGGATCATGATCCCGAGACCATCTCCCGCTCACGTTCTGGGTCTCGCTGACGAGGCAGAACCCGGACGCCTGCCTGCTAGCGGGCCGTTCCACACCCGCTGGCGACAGAGACCGCGGCGATGACGCTCCAGGGACGGCCGACGTGGCTGAGCCTGCTGGCGAGCGTCTTGCGCCAGCGGGCCGAACGGCGAGAACGAGCGCTCGCAGTTCCCCAGCGAGCGCCGCGTGCCTAGCATGGGCCGAAACGCCATCCAGTCCTCGTGTCCCTCCCACCCGACGTCGAAGATGCACTCGCAGAGCAGTTCCCAGCCCTGCGCGACCGGACCCGTGCCCAGCGCGCACTCAGCAGCCTGGCTCGCCAGCGGCTCAACGTGGGGAGGGACCAAGCCGTCCGTGCTGTGATCGTGCTCGCCAGCGGGGATGTGAGACGGATCGAGTCCTTGTGCGCAGAGGCACAGATTGATCCGCGGGACACCTTGGCGGCGGCCAACGCGCGGCTCGTCAACCGGCACTACTGGTTCGACCAACCGCTTCCGGAAATGGGCCCTCTGCAGGACGACCGTTGACGCCCACCCGCTGGCGTCTACAGCCATAAGCACCCCGCCAGCGGGGCAGCGCTCACGGGAAAGTCGCGAGTCACGAGGGCATCGCCAAGGGTCACGGGCAGGGCCAGCGACGCAGACGGGCGTAGCTAGGCTCCATCGCGATCGGTGTATCGCTGCCGGATCTGCTTCCAGTGCCGCGTGAGATGGAGGTCGGCGAGGACGAGGACCTCCGCCGTCGTCAGCGGTCCGGAGACGGGATGCGAGAAGACGGCCTCGGCGAGACGTCGCTCGTCCGCATGGTCGATGCGACTCCGCAGCCACGCCATGTTCTCGTCCCAAAGGGCTCGGATATCGGCGAGGGATCGCACTCCCGTTGGCATCATGGCGCGGGACGGAACAGACACGCGGAGTCGCGACCTGAGGACGCAGCCCAGCAGCCAGCGCCGCGCGCGTCCGAACCCCGGCGAGCGAGCCGGCACGAGAGCATCGGGGGCCGGCAGTCCTCCGAGCACGTCTCGCTCCGACACGGCCAGGTGCTCTGCGATCTCCAGGATGGACCAGCGCTCCGGCGCCGGCCGCCGGGTCAGGACCGCATCCGGGCACACGGCCACCTCGTCGAGCAGCGCGGTTCGCCGCGCGTCGTAGGTGTCGAGCGTGCGTCGGAGAGCATCGCGCATGGCCTCGACGTCACGTGCGAGGGATCCTCCTCGTTCCAGCTGGCCGCCCGGGTCGTCCACGTACTCGCTAGCGGGCGAGCGGTGCACCCGCCAGCGGGTGTCCGGACATCGGGTCGGCCCTCCTCACCCCTCCGGCTCCAGGCGCCAGACGCCGCCGCCGCGCTGATCGGTGAGAACATAGAGGAAGCCGTCCGGACCGGTCTCGACATCGCGGACGCGGGTGCCGAGCGTGAGCACCTCCTCCTCGGCCACCTCCTCCCCGTCGAGCACGAGGCGGACCAGGCCCAGGCGGGACAGGCTGGCGATGAACAGACTACCGCGCCATTCGGGAAAGGCATCGCCAGAGTAGAAGTCCATGCCCGAGGGCGAGATCACAGGCGACCATTGGCGCACGGCGTCGGTGAACTCAGGCCGGCCATCCGGGTTGGGGATCGGGATGCCGCTGTACTCGCTACCCCAGCTGACCTCCGGCCATCCGTAGTTGGCTCCGCGCTCGATCAGGTTCAACTCGTCGCCGCCGCGCGGCCCGAACTCCGCCTCCCACAACGCACCGGTCTCCGGGTGGACAGCGAGGCTCTGCCCGTTCCGGTGGCCGTAGGACCAGATCTCCGGCCGCGCGCCGTCGCGGCCGACGAACGGGTTGTCCGCTGGCGCCTCGCCGTCGAGCGTCAGGCGGATCAGCGCACCGATGGTGTTGCCGAGGTCCTGTGCCGGATCCTCGACGCCACGATCACCCGTGGAGATCATCAGGTGGCCGTCCCAGAACGCGATCCGGCTTCCGAAGTGGCGCGTGCCCGGCACCGCTGGCGTCTGCACCCAGAGGTCTTCGACATCCGCGAGGCGGTCGCCGTCGAGGCGTCCGCGTGCGAGGGCCGTCGCCGCG
>JBCDLV010000302.1:0-4365 GCA_038744895.1 Bacteroidota bacterium
GGCGTGATTCGCAGCCTTCGTGGGCAGAACGTCTTTCCCGGAACTGCCGAGGACGGCAACTGGGTCTCGGGCTCCGCCGAGACCGCGGACTCGCTGTGGCTGGGCAGCTACGGTAGCGGCGTGCGCCGCTTCCTGAAGGCTCCTGGTGCCAGAAGCGCCGTTAGAGGCTCGGCCGTGAGGGGCCTCATCGAGATCGACTCCATCGGCGTGGCCGACGGGCTCCCAACGGAAGCCGTGGAGGACGTGATCCGCACGAGCGCCGGGACATGGGCCGTCACGCGGCGCGGCCTCGCGCTCGTTCGTGGCGGGCGTGCTCGCGCGATGACCGCCGAGCATGGGCTCCCATCCTCGGCCGTGTTCGCGCTGTACGAGGACGCCAGCGGGACGCATTGGGCCGGGACCGCGGGCGGCGTGGCGCGCCTGGACATGACCCGCTGGCGGGCCGAGGCCGTCGGCGAGACGGGTGGGCGTCCGGTCGTGGCATTCGTCGAGCGGCTCGCCGAGCCGGGCGTGATCTACGCCGTCACCACGCGAGGCCTCTGGCAAATCGAAACCGGGCACGTCGAGCCCGTGGATGCCTTCCCGCTGGTCCGCGATGCCCGCACCACCATCGAGCACGCCGTGATCCACGGACCCTCGGACCGGCTCATCCTCGCCACGAGTGCGGGGACAGCTCTCGCCGACCTCTCCGCGATGCCCAGCGGTGCTACAGAGACTCTGCCCGATGTCGCCGTCGTCTCCGCGAGCGTGGATGACGCGCCCGTGGAGCTTCTGGGGACCCCGCTGGCGGTACGGCTGGAGCCTCTGGCGCCAGGCCGCCACCGCGTCGTGATCGAGGTCGCCGCGCTTCGCTTCGGCGGGACCGCCGGGGTGGAGTGGCGCGAGGCCGGCGGCGCATGGCGCACAGCGCCAGAGGCCCGCGTGGTCTTGCCGGACGTGGGCCCGGGCAAGCACGCCCTGGAGATCCGTGCTGTGACGCCAGGCGGGACCGCCTCGCCAGCGGCCACGGTCTCGTTTCACGTCGCGCCGCACTGGTGGGAGCGCAGCGCCGTGCGGGTACTCGCTGGCGTCCTCGCACTGGGGGTGCTCGTGGGCGGGGTGCGCACCGTGAGCCAGCGGCGGCTGCGCGCGCGCGTGCGCGAGTTGGAGGCTGCCGAGCGCGTCCGTGCCGAGCGCGAGCGGATCTCCCGCGACCTCCACGACCACGTCGGCGCGGAGGTGGCCGCCATCCTGACGCGAGCCGAGGTCGCGCGACTGCGCGCGACCGCCGAGGGCCGGAGCGCAGACGATTTCCATGACGTAGAAACCCGCGCTCGACGCACGATGGGCAGTCTGCGCGAGGCCATCTGGGCGCTCGGACTCGGGACGCTGACGCCCGAGGCACTCGCAGGGCGCCTCGGCCAGTTCGCACAGGATCAGGCAGGCCCTCGCGGTCCTGCGGTGGACGCGCGCGCGACGGGAGAGACAGACCGCGCACTCGCGCCCACGCAGGCGCTCGCGCTGTACCGGATTGGACAGGAGGCGGTCCGCAACGCCGTCGCCCACAGCGGGGGCACGCGCCTCTCGGTCATCGTGGAGGCGACGGGCCACCGGGTGGCCGTCGTGGTCCGAGACGATGGCGCGTTCGGTGGCGCCTCCGGCGACGGCGGCGGGTATGGGCTCGGCAACATGCAAGCTCGCGCCGAGGCGCTCGGCGGCACCTTCGCCGTTACCAACGGCTCCGGGACGACGGTCCGCGCCGAGATTCCCGTCGCGTGACGCCCGTCAGAAGTAGAGGGCCCCTCGGTCGATGGGGTCGCTCACGCGGCGGCCGTTCCACGAGTCGTCCTCTGGACCGCCGCAGACGGCGTACGTCCCTTCGAACCGGCTGCGCTCGGCGTTGAAGACGAACGTGAACGTGCCGTAGTAGGTACTGCCGCCCATCGTGTAGCCGAGGTCGCGGGGGCGGCACGTGCCCGTCGCCGAGGTCTCGACCCAGGTGCCACGCAGCACGCCGTCGTCGTACGTACCCTCCAGGCGGCCTCCGTCCAACTCGTACCACCCGGTCACGCGGCCCGACCCGCTGGCGGCCGTCAGCCCTAGCCGTCCGAACGACGTCTTGTACTCGCCCTCGGGCACGCGCGAGAGATCCGACGGCGGCACGGCAGCGCACCCGGCCAGCACACCGGAGAGGACCGTGAGGGAGAGAAGTCGTCGCATGGGATCAGTTGCGGAGTCCAGCCAGGCGCTGGGTCAGCGGCCCGTCGTTGCACACTCCCCGGCTCCCGGTCAGCCCCGCCGAGTTCAGCTCCAGCTCGAAGCGCCCGTAGTGCGTCGCCCCGCTGGCGAGAGGGGAGCAGCGGCCCTCGGTCTCGCGGTCCACCCACACCCCCCGGAGCACTGTGCCTTCCACCGTGCCTCCGAGCCCGAGAGCGGGCGTGCCGACCTCTTCGAGCCTACCCACGAACCCTCCGTTGGCATCAGGGGGCATGATGATGAGCTCGCCTCTGCCGGTGAGGTAGACCCCTGCCGGAGGCTGCGCGTCCTCGCTCGGCAGCACGCCTCCCACGGGCGCGACGAGGCCTACCAGCGTCGCGCCGTTGGGTCGTGGCCCTTCGTACGACCCGTTCCACGATTCCGCCTGCTCGCCGTCGTCGCACCAGCCCCACCGCCCGTCGAATCCGCTGAGGTCGTCGGCGAATTCGAGTGTGAGCCTCCCGTAGGCTGTGAGACCGTCCTCGTCGGGCTCGCAGGTGCCGTCCATGAATTGCGTAGCCCAGCGACCGGTGAGGGTGCCGTCCCGATAGATCCCCGTGACTCGGCTCAGGGTGTTGGCATCGGCATACGCCCCTTCGACGGCGCCAGCGGCCGTGGGCGCCGAGAGCGCCAGCGGGCCGTAGTCGGTGTCGTAGAGACCGGCAGGCGCCTGGCTCACGTCGGCCGGAACGTTGGAGCCGGAACACGCGGCGAGGCACAGGCCGAGGCACAGGAGAGCAGAAAAGCGCATGGCGGTGTGAGGGAGGACCGCGCCAGTATCTCCAGCAGGCCGCCGGGCAGCACCCCCAAGTCTTTGGGGCCTCTGGCGTAGAAGCATCCCGCTTGCCCCCACATCTTCGGGAGCGCCGCGCCGCGCCAGCGGTCCCATCTTGCCTCATGCTCCGACTCGCCCTCGCTGAAGACCATCCCGACCTCCGGGCCGGACTCGTGGAGAGGCTGGGCTTCTTCCCCGAGGTGGAGGTCGTCGCAGCGGCAGAAGACGGCGCGGAGCTCGTCGCCGCGCTGGACCTCGTGCGCGAGCCGCCCGACGTGGTGCTGATGGACATCGAGATGCCGGTGATGGACGGCGTCGCGGCCACCGCCGAGGTCGTTCGCCGGTGGCCGGAGACAGCCGTGGTGATGCTCACCGTCTTCGACGACGACACGCGCGTGCTGGACGCACTGGACGCAGGCGCAGCGGGCTACCTCGTCAAGGAGACGCCCATCGAGGCCGTCGTCGCCGCCTGCCACGACGCGGCTCGTGGCCGCACCCCTCTGGCGCCCGAGGTCGCGGGTGCCGTCGTGCGCCACCTCCGCGGCTCACGCGCCGCCGACCGCCAGCGGGAAGCGGATGCCGACGCTCTCAGGCTCACCGCGCGCGAGCGCGAGGTGCTGGTGCTCCTCGCCCGAGGCTACACCGATGACGGCGCCGCGCACGCGCTCGGCCTGAGCGTCCATACCGTCCGCTCGTACACGAAGACGCTCTTCCGGAAGCTGGACGTCCACAGCCGCGCCGAGGCGGCGCGCCGAGCGGCGGAGCTGGATATCAGGTAGTCCTCTGGCGCGATGCGCCGAACGACGGCGACCGCCGTAGAGGCGTGTTGCAACACGCCCCTACCCAGCGTAGAGGCCGGGCGCAGAGGGCGTTCCGCAGCCGGAGCCCGTCCTGCCAGAGGCCTTTGGTGCCACCCCCGCATTCTTGGGGGTGGTGCATGACGGGTTGAGAGGCATCCTCTGGCGATTCCTTCCCGCTCCCTTGATGCACCGTTTGCTTCTCCTTGCCGTCCTCCTCGCGGCGCTGCCCGTCGCTGCCCAGCCCATCCTCCTCAACACGTCCGAGCGCGTCCCCAACACCCAGTTCGGCGGTGACGGCTTCGGGAACAAGGTGGAGCTGAGCGCCGACGGGCGCACGGCGCTCTTCCCCGTTTTCCAGTCCAACGGCCAGCAGGGGGCCGTCCACGTCTTCCGCGAGGAGGGCGGCGTGTGGAGCCACGAGCAGCGCGTCTCGCTGACCGAGGACCCGCCCGCCGAGGGCGAGATCGGCGAGCAGTTCGGCTTCGAGGCGGCCATCAGCGCCGACGGCTCCACGTTCGTCGCCGCGGCGGCAGCCACAGGCTTCAACACGTCCAC
>JBCDLV010000303.1:0-4343 GCA_038744895.1 Bacteroidota bacterium
CGTCCACTACCGCTACGAGACCACTGCCGGCGCCGGCCTCCCCGTCGTGGGGACGATCGAGTCGCTGGTGGCGACCGGCGACCGCGTCCGCTCGGTCCGCGGCGTCCTGTCGGGGACGATGACGTTCCTGTTCAGTCAGATCGAGGCTGGCGTTCCCTTCTCGACGGCCGTGCGCTGGGCCTACGAGCAGGGCTACACCGAGCCCGACCCGCGCGACGACCTCTCGGGCGAAGATGTCGCGCGCAAGCTGCTCATCCTCGCACGCTCCGCGGGAATCCGCGTCGAGCGGGACGACCTGACGGTGGAGACCCTCGTGCCACCGGACGTCGACGGCGTCCCCGCGTCCCTCGTCACCGAGGCCCTGACGGGCGTCGATGCGGCGTGGGCCGCGCGCGCCAGCCGTGCCGAGGCCGAAGGCCGGCGCCTTCGGTACGTCGGCTCGGTGGAGACCGCCAGCGGAGCGCCGCGCCTGCGCGTCCGCGTCGAGGCCGTGCCGGCATCGTCGCCACTGGGGAGTCTGTCGGGCACGGACAACCTGGTCGAGATCACCACGGACCGCTACGCCGCCTCGCCGATCGTGGTGCAGGGCCCTGGCGCAGGCCCCGCGGTGACCGCCGCTGGCGTCCTCGCCGACGTGCTGGCGGTTGCTCGCGCCGTTGTCGGGTAAGGGTTGGATCTCTACGAGGCGTCGGGAGGTTTGTCGCCTTCCCTACCAGACTCCTCCTTCCTCCCCATGCGACTTCTTCTTCTCGCCGCCTTTGCCCTCATCGCCTTTCCCGCCTCCGCGCAGGATGACATGATGGACCACGAGGGCGAGCACCAGGCGGCCCCGATGCGCGGCAACGACGAGGCCCGCGTCAGCCCCAACGCGGGGGTCATGACCACCGTCGGCACGACCGACGTGATGGTCCAGTACGGCCGGCCGAGCCTCCGCGACCGCTCCTACTTCGCCGACGGTTCGGAGCTGGCGCCAGCGGGCGCCGTCTGGCGCACCGGCGCCAACGAGGCCCCGACGATCACCTTCTCGGACGACGTGATGTTCCACGGCGAGCCCGTTCCCGCCGGCACCTACGCCCTGTTCTCCATCCCCGGCGACGAGTGGACGGTCATCCTCAACACGACCGCCCAGCAGTGGGGCGCGTTCCGCTACAGCGACGCCGAGGACCAGGTGCGCATCATGGTAGACCCGATCACGGACGCTCCCATGCAGGAGCAGTTCGAGATCCGCTTCGCCGATGTCGACACGGACTCTGCCACGATGATCCTCCACTGGGGGACCGTCGGCGTGCCCGTGATGATCGAGACGGCGTCGATGTAGCTCGGCCCATCTCGCGTTGATCGTGAGCGCCCCGCTGGTTCGCCAGCGGGGCGCTCGTCGTTTGGTCGCCGGGACCCTGATCGCTCGCATCCTGCGGCAGATCGTACCGTAGCCTTTCGCGCTCCCCCTGCGCTCCCATGACCGCCCGCCTCGGCCGCCCGCTCATCGCCTTCGGCCTGCTCGCATCGGCTGTGTACGTGGCGGCTGTGCTGGTCGTCGTCCCCGCGTTGCCGACCGTGCCCGACGCCGGCCCGCTGGCGTTCGGCCTCGCAGTGGACCTGGTCATTCTGGTGCCGGTGCTGTTCGCCGTGCTCGTCGCCCGACGCACGCGGCAGTGGCTGACGCTCGTCCCGGTGGTCGTCCTCAGCGTTCGCGGTGCGTGGTGGGTGCTTCCCGAGGCGTACCGAGGCGTTCTGGACCCGCTCGTGGCTGTCCTGCCCATCGCCATTGTCGGTGTGATCGTCGGAGTAGCAGCGGCGTTCGTGCGCGCCCTTCGGAGAGCGGACCTCGACGACGTGTCCGACCGCTTCCAGGCCGCCGCGACACGCGTCCTCGGAGAGGGCCGAGGCGCCCACGCCCTCGCGTCCGAACTGGCGATGGTCCGCTACGCGCTCGGCCCGCTGGCGCCGCCAGCGGAGGGAGCCTTCCCGTTCCGCAGGTCGAGCGGGTACGGCAGCGTACTGGCCGGTATCGGCGTGGCGGCTGCGCTCGAACTGGTCGGCGGCCATCTGCTCATCCAGCACATCTGGGGCGGCACCGCAGCGCTCGTCCACCTCGCCCTGAGCCTCTACGGGATCCTGTGGCTCGCCGCCGACTGGCGGGCGATGGGGGCTCGCGTGACTACGCTCGACGGAAACACGCTTCGCGTGCGCTGCGGACTCCGCTGGCGCGTGGACGTGCCCGCCGGCATCATCGAGACCGTCTACCACGTCCGCCGCGACCTCCCGAAGGACCGGCCGACCGTGGTGGCGACGCCGGGGACGCCCCGCTTTGCATTGGATCTGCGCCAGCCGGTCATCGCCGTCGGGCCGTACGGCATCCGCCGCGAGGTGACTCGCGTGGCCCTTAGCGCCGACGACCCCGACCGCTTCCTGAAGGAGATCGCCGAGGCGATGGATGCCCCGCTGGCGCCAGGCCCGCACGACTCAGGGGCGCAGGCCTCCGGCCGACCTAGGTCTTAGAACGGGATAGCGGCCTGGATGCGGTAGTACAGGTCGAGGTCCTCGAACGGGATGTCGCCGTCGATGGCGGGCCCGAGGTCGGTCGCGGGTACCGCCAGCCCGACCGCATGGCGGATCTCGAAGCCGCCCAGCGAGAGCAGGTTCGAGACCTCCGTTCCTACGCCGAGGCGCTGGACTGCGTTGTCGAGGTCGGTGCCCGTCCACACGAGGCCGCCGTCGGCGAAGACGGAGGCGGCCACCGGGCCGAGGCGGGCGAACCCGAGGAGCGTGGTCTGGAGGTCGAATAGGATCGGCGTCCGCACCTCGACGCTCCCGAACAGCGCCCGCGTGCCGACGGCGTAGCTGCGGTAGCCGCGGACGCGCTCGGCGTCGTCCAGCGCCAGCGGGCCGAAGATCGGGACCTGCACGTCGATGTCGTCGAACCGCGCCAGGCCGACGTAGTCCTGCACGAGCGTCTGCCCCTCGATGAGGGTCGCCCGGCCTTGCGTGAACAGGCGCGAGCGCCCGAAGAAGGGCCACACGCGGTAGCCCTGGAGGTCGGGCCGGACGAACGGGTCGCCGCCGAGCGCCGGGACGCCCGCAGTGACCCGCGCCCGCAGGCCGGTTCCGTCGAGCGGCGTGATGCCGTTCCAGCGGTACGGCCGCTGGAAGACGTACGCGGCCCCGAGCTGAACGTCGAACCGGGTCCCGTCCTCGGGGATCTCCAGGCCGGTGTTCTCCAGGTCGTCGAAGCGGTCGAGCGCCAGCGGCTCGGCGAAGGCGTACCGAAGGCGCGCGCCGATGGCCATGGACGCGTACGGCCGGTCGAGCACATCCAGCGGAAGCGTCGCCGTCAGGTCGCCACCGGTCAGGTCCTCGACCAGGATGCTGGAGCCGTAGAAGCTCGACGGCGACGGAAAGCGGTAGAGCGTTAGCCCGAGCGTCGGCGCCAGCTGGCGGTTGACGTAGGAAAGCAGCAGAAACGACTTGTCCACGGGCCGCGTGACGGACACGCCTGCGAGCACCGCCAGCTGGTGCTTGCCGAGGGGCTCCAGCCAGATCGAGTTGGCGAACGCGCCCCAGTCGTCGTCGTCGGTGAACAGGACGCCGTCCTCGCCAGGGTCGCCGTAGGGCAGCGCCAGCGTGATGGCGTGCGTGAGGTGACGCAGCGGGCGGTAGTCGCGACGCTCGCGGATGAGCGACGGGTCGGGGGCGATCCGGTCCGGGATCGCCAGCGGGGGCGCGTGGCTCGTCCACGCCGCGTAGGCCTCGGGCACCTCGACTGGCCCGGCCTCCACGGTGGGGCGCCTGCTGGCGTCGACGATGAACACGCGGTCGCGACGCTTGGTCTCGCTGGCGACGAGGACGAGGCGCCCGGCCGGGTGGAGGCTGTCGGGCGGGAGCCAGTCGTGGACCGTGGCGCCGTCGTAGAGGAAGGTGACGCGCTCCTCGCTCCGCTCCTCGTGAGAACTAGTGACTGGGGACTGAGCACTAGGGGACTCCTCCTGCACCGCTGTGCTCGCAAAGGCCGCTGAGGTCGGGTCCACAGGAGCGCCCGTCGAGTCCGTGCTGGCGGTCGTGGTCGGCGCAGGCGACAGGTCCGCGGGCGGCGTCGGTGCGCCTGCCAGTTCCCCAGTTCCCAGTTCCTCGTGTCCCCTTTCTGTCACCAGAACAGCATCTCCTCGTGTCCGGTCTGGCTGCGCGGTCGGCTGGGCCGCCACTTCGTCCATGCCCGATCCCTCGTCCCTCATCCCCCTCGTCACAAAGACGTTGGGTGCCCGGTCGCGGAGCGACGTGAACGCCAGCGAGTCACCGGCGGCGTTCCAAACGGGCAGCCGGTCGTCGCGCTCGAACGCCGCCACGTC
>JBCDLV010000304.1:0-4331 GCA_038744895.1 Bacteroidota bacterium
GACCGAAGGCGTATGACGGAAACGCCCCCTTGTGCGCCTATGCCGTCGCGCCTCCGCACGAGGAGCCCGCGCCAGCGGTGCACCCGTAGCAGTGGCGCTCGGTCCGCACCGTCCGCGCCTGCCAGGCATCGAGGTCGAAGTCGTCGATGTGGGCGAACGAGACGGCTGCGTCCATCTCCAGCTGCTGGTTGAAGTCGCAGTCGTAGATGCGCCCGTCCCAGCCTACGGAGATCGTGTTGCGGCACATGAGCCCGTCGATGGCCGCCGGGTTGAACGCCGCCAGCAGCCGGTCCATGTAGGTTGCCAGCTGGTTCTTCTTGATGAGCCACTCCAGGTACCGGCTCATCGGCATGTTGTTGAGCGCGAAGAGGCGGTCGAACGAGACGCCGTGGTTGCGGTCGAGCGCCTCCTTCCACTCCGTCTCCAGGGAGGCCTGGTTGCCCGCGAGGAAGCTGCCGACGGGGTTGGTCACGAGCGTCAGCACGCGCTTCGGGTCGCCCTGCCCGTAGCCGGCGCCGTTGAGGGCGTGCAGCGCCTGGATCGACTTCTCGTAGGTGCCGTCGCCGCGCTGAGCGTCCGTGCCTAGCTTGCGGTAGTGGGGGAGTGAGCACGCCACCTCGACCTCTCGCTCGGCGAACCACTCCGGCAGGTGCTGGTACCGCCGCACCCTCAGGATGGTCAGGTTGCAGCGGTCGATCACGTGGAGGCCGCGCGCCACGCATTCGTCCACGAGGTACTCGAAGTGCGAATTGAGCTCTGGAGCTCCGCCCGTGAGGTCGACGGTGTGCAGGCTGGCGCCGTCAGGGTGGGCCTGGATGCGGTCGATGGCCCTCAGGCAGGCCTCGACGGCCTCGATGCCCATGTTCTCTTTGACGCGGTCCGGCCCCGAGTCGACGTGGCAGTGCAGGCACGTCATGTTACACAGCTTGCCGACGTTGATCTGGAAGATCTCCAGGGGCGCTGGGTCGAGGCCGCGCTCCCACCCGCTGGCGACCAGGTCGGCGTGGAAGGACCCTGTCCCGGAGGGCCCGATGCCGAGGTCTACGGCGTTGAGCGCCGCCAGCTGGACATCGGGAGAGGCCAGCCGCGTCCTGCGGCCGTAGAGCGATGCCGTCTTCGATTGACCGGCTTTCGCCTCTTCGATGAGTTCGGCCGAGAGGACGGGGAGAGAGAAGGCTGAACCGTCACCGTTGGGGACATCCATGAGCCTGGATCGGACAGAAATGATGGGCGTGCGCGGGACCCGGATCAGGAGCGCCCGCGCACAACGAGACAATCGAGACCAGCGACCTACATCGTCTGCTCCTTGACGCCGTCGAGCATCTGGAGGCCGTGAACGAGGGATGCGCCGCCGCGGATCGCGGTCGCGACATGGACCGCCTCCGTCATCTGTTCCAGGTCCGAGCCCTTGGCCAATGAGTCCTGCGTGTAGGCGTCGATGCAGTACGGACACTGGACCGTGTGCGCCACGGCGAGTGCGATCAGGGCTTTCTCACGTGCCGTCAGCGCACCGTCTTCGAACACCTGGCCGTAGTAGCTGAAGAAGGCGTCCGCCAGCGGTTTGGAGCCCTCGCCGATCTCAGGGAAGCGGGGGAGGTGCTCGGGCTTGTAGTACGTGTCCATTGTGGGAGAGAGGATGGAGGAGAAGCTAACGGGGCTCTGCACGGGGCAACCGCCTTTTGAGCGCCAGTTGTGGAGTCCTCATCGGACAGATACCTTACCGGATTACGTTGACCGTGCCCGCCCGTGCTTGCTGCCCTCGGCTGGATCCTGCTCGCTGCCGCCCTGGTTTCCGCTGGCGTGGTCGCGTTGCGCTGGCAGCGTGCCCTCTCCGCCTCGGCTCCTCAGGCGGCCCCGACGACGGCCCAGGACGACCTGTCGAGCCTCGGCCTCTCCGAGGTCCGCAGCGTCGATCCGGCGCGGGCCTCCCAGCCGCGACCGGTCGCGGGCCAAGCAACTGCCACACCCGTGCCGGCCTCGGAGTCGCCAGCGGGGGACGGTGAATGGGAGTCGCACGACGTACGCCTGCTGCTGCGCTCTCTGGCTGCTCACGTCGCGTCCCCTGTGTCAGTCGTGCGTCCCAACGGCGACCACTACGTGATCGCAGCCCGGACAGACGGAGGGGACATGGACCCCATCGCAGGCCACGATCTGACCCTGGAGGCGCCTGCGGTGCTCAGCGCCGGAGACCTCGGCCCGCTGGCGGCCCTGGTCGGCGGCAGCGCCCACGCCGTTCCGCACGGCGACCATCTGATCCTCGTCGGAGGGCGAGATCACCACGCGACGGCCGAGGCCGTGTCGAAGTATGTCGGCGTAATCGAGGCCCTGGTGCCGGCGTCCGCATCGGAGGTGGGGCACGACGCAGACCGTCACGACGACGACCGGCACCACGCCGCTCCGCACGACCTGGAAGAGCCCGCGTCGGCTGGCGATCCGGACATCGACGAGTCCGCGCATGACGACGAGCCGCCGCGGGACGAGGGCGCAGGCCATGAGCCGCGGCCGCTGCCGCGCGCCGAGATCATCCGCATGGAACAGGCGGCGGCCCTGGACGACGGGCGCCCGCTGGCGTTCGCCCTCGTGACCCTCGCCGATGCCGAGGAGCGCTTGACAACCCACACGCCCGAGGACGTCGCCGTCGCCAGCAGTGCCCTCCGCGACCGGCTCGAAGATGCCGACCACGTCCGCCGCGTGGAGCCGTTCGGCGACCTCCTCTTCGGTGCGTTCATCGACTGCGACCCTACGGGCGCCGCCGGATGGTGCCAGGAGCTCTCGGCCAGCGACCCGCCGCTGTTCATCGGCGCCGTGGCCCCCGCCGACGGCGACCCTCAGGCCGTGCGTGAGGCCGCGACGACGGCCCTGCGCGACGCCTACGACAAAAAGCGGGCGCACGTCGTCGAGGTCTAGCCCGGCGGGAACTGGACCGGAGGATGCGGGAACCAGGCAGACGCGAGGGCTAGGCCCACAGGAGCCTCTGCCACGTCCCCGTTCCCATCTCCCAGTTTCCCCATGACTGTCCTCGTCCTCAACGCGGGATCGTCCTCCCTCAAGATCGACCTCATCGACGCGGCCGCTGGCGCCACCCTGGCGGCGGGACAGGTGGAGCGGATCGGCGCGGTCTCCTCGCTGGCGTCGTTCCAACTCGGCAGCGGCAAGCCCGAGCGGGTCTCGCTCCAGGCGCCGGACCACGCGACGGCGCTCACGCACCTGATGGACCGGATGCGGGAGGCCGATGGCCCCAACCAGGACATCCTGCCCGAGATCGAAGCCGTCGGCCACCGGGTGGTCCATGGAGGTGAGCAGTTCGCCGAATCGGCGCTGGTCGACGGCGAGGTGATCGACGCCATCCGCGACGCCTTCGACCTGGCCCCGCTCCACAACCCGGCAAACCTCCAGGGCATCCGCGCGGCCCAGAAGGCCTTCCCGGAGGTCCCGCACGTGGCCGTCTTCGACACCGCCTTTCACCAGACGCTCCCTCCGGAGGCTTACCTCTACGCCCTTCCGAACCGTCTGTACCGCCGCCACCGGATCCGGCGGTACGGCTTTCACGGGACGAGCCACTACTACGTGAGCCGCCGCCTGTACGAGCTGGCGGGGCTCGACCAGCAGAACAGCCGCGTCGTCACGATCCACCTGGGCAACGGGTGCTCCGCCTGCGCCATCCGCGACGGCAAGAGCGTCGACACGTCCATGGGAATGACCCCTCTGGAGGGACTGGTGATGGGCACGCGGAGCGGCGACCTCGACCCGTCGATCGTGTTCGAGGTCATGGAGAAGGAGGACATGCCGCTGGCGGAGGTCCACACGCTCCTCAACCGCTACTCCGGGCTGCTCGGGCTGAGCGGCTTCGCCGCCGACATGCGTGACCTGCTGGCGGAGGCTGCCGACGGAGACGTGCGCTGCCAACAGGCCGTCGATGTCTTCTGCTACCGCGTCAAGAGCTACCTCGGCCGCTACCTGGCCATTCTCGGGGGCCTCGATGCGGTCGCGTTCACCGCGGGCATCGGGACGTACGCGGCTCCGATCCGCGCGCAGGTCCTCGCCGGACTGGACGGCCTCGGCATGTCGCTGGATGCCGACGCCAACGAGGCCGCCAGCGGGGCCGAAGCGTGCATCACGACGGACGACAGCCGCATCCCCGTGTGGGTGGTGCCGACCAATGAGGAACTGGTCATCGCGCAGGACACGCACAAGCTGGCGCTGGCGGCGCGCCAGTCGCCCTTCGTGTAAGAGCCTGCCCGCTGGCGGAGTCTTCCACCGTCCACACCCTGTCTCGCCCGTGCGCGCCGCCCTCGCCCTCGTCGTCCTCGCCCTCGCGGCGTGTGAACCGC
>JBCDLV010000305.1:0-4311 GCA_038744895.1 Bacteroidota bacterium
GCGGGGAAACGCCTGTCGAAGAGCGTCGAGCACGATGCGCTGCGAGCCTTCGTCCACGAAGGTGACGTAGTCGTGCGTGTCCTTCTGGCGCAGGGCGTCTGCGGCGAGGCCACCGGCGTGCCGGCGGATGAACGCCGCGGCGTCTCGGGCCGCAGACTCAGCAACGCGGCACTCGGCAGCGTACGACATGGCGATGGAGAATGGGCCGCAAGAACCCGTGGTGGCACCGAGGGTTCTTGGGACGAGCGATCTTGCGGCTGTGCGCGCCTCCATTCTCCTCCCCTTCCTCGCCCTGCTGGCGGCGTGCTCCGAGCCCGAGCCGCCGCCGCAGCCGGCTCCCTCCGAGGCCGCCCTGCTGGCGCCTGTGACGCAGCGCGCCCTCGATGAGGCGTTCGCTCGGCTGGCGGATGCGGGGTTCACGGCCGATGTCGAGGTCACAGAGTTCGACACCTCGGGCGTTGTCCTCGGGACGGACCGCCTCGCGATCGAGAGCGACGGTGAGGCCGAGCGCGTGGTCCGACGCCAGCGGGATGGCTCGCTCGACGGGACCGGCGACGCAGCGCCCCAGCTGACCAATCCGCTTCCGGTCGCGATCTCACAGGACCCTCCGTACCTGGATCCGTCCGTGCAGGACGCCTACCAGATCGAGGCGCTCGGCGATACCATCATCGCGGGCAGCGCGCACCAGCGGGTAGAGGCTCGGCTTGCGGATCCGAGTCGCCAGCTGGGCATCGTCCGCGTGTGGGCGGCGGTAGACGGCGAGACGCTGGGCGCGGTCGAGGTCGATCGCTCGATGGCGTCTGCGATCTACGGCGAGTCGAGCCGGATCCGCGTCGAGCTGGGCGCAGGGCCCGGTGGCCTCGTTCCCCGCCGCATCGTCACCGACACCGAGAGCTCCGTCGTCCTGTCCGAGCCGCGGCGCATCCGCGTCGAGTGGACCATCCGCCCGGCGGCAGGCGCGTGACGGAGACCCGCTCTGCCCTGGGCCACCCCGCACGGCATCTCGCCACGGTGGAGTCCACGATGACAGAAGCGGCCACTTGGGCCGCCGAGGGCGCTCCGCACGGGGCGGTCGTCACGGCCGACGCGCAGCAGGCCGGCCGCGGACGGCACGGGCGGTCGTGGACCGCCGACCCAGGCGACAGCCTGCTGGCGACGCTCATCCTCCGGCCGGACCTGCCCGCCAGCCGTCTCGGCCTGGTGCCTCTCGCCGCCGGCCTCGCGGTGGCAGATGCCGTGGCTGACTTCGGCGTCGAGGCCCGGATCAAGTGGCCCAACGACGTTCGCGTAGGCGACCGCAAGCTGGCCGGGCTCCTCGCCGAGGCGTCGTGGGCGTCGGACGCGCCCGTGGTGCTACTGGGCATCGGCCTCAACGTCGGGCAGATGACGTTTCCTGACGAGTTGGCCGCGTCTGCGGTGTCGCTGCGGCAGATCACAGGCCGGCCGCTCGACCCTCTCGATGTACTCCCCCCCGTTCTCGACCGGCTGGCGGCGCATCTCGTGGCCATCGAGCGCAGCCCTCGCTCGCTGATCGGCGCGCTGGAGGACCGACTGGACGGGCGCGGCACGACGGTGATGGTGTGGGACCCCTCGACTCGTCGCGCCGTCGCCACGGGCCGCATCGACGGGCTCGCGCCAGATGGCGGGCTCCAGCTAGCGACCTCGGCCGGTCTGCAGACGGTCCACGGAGGCGAGGTCACGCTCTCGGCGCCATGATCGTCGTCACGGGGGCCACCGGGTTCGTCGGCGCTACGCTCGTCCGCCAGCTGATCGAGGGCGACGAACCGGTGCGCATCCTGCGGCGAGCGTCCTCGTCGCTCGACCTGCTCGGCGACGCGGCGCACCACGTCGAGCACGTCCTCGGCGACGTGACCGACCCGGACGCGGTCCACGACGCCATCGAGGGTGCCCGCATCGTCTACCATGCGGCGGCAGTCGTCGCCTTCGGACGTCAGGCGTGGACGCGCCAGTGGAACACCAACGTCGTCGGAACAGCGAACGTGGTGAACGCTGCGCTGGCCGCTGGCGTGGACCGGCTCGTTCACACGTCGAGCATCGCCGCCCTCGGACGGCCGGTCCGCCCTGCGGGCATGCTCGACGAGACGGCCCGCTGGCGAGGGACGCGCGTCGATACGGGCTATGCGCGGAGCAAGCACGAGGCGGAGCGCGAGGTCCACCGCGGCGTGGCCGAGGGCCTGGACGCCGTGATGGTGAACCCGGCCGTCGTCTTCGGCCCGGGACGGTCGGGCGAAGGGTCGTTCGCGCTGGCCGAGCGCGTCGCCCGAGGCCGTGCGGTCGCCCCGCCGGGCGGGACGGCCATCGTCGATGTCGCCGACGTGGCAGCGGGCCTTCGCCTCGCAGCCGCCAGCGGGGAGACAGGCGAGCGCTACATCCTCGCCGCTGAGAACCGGTCCTGGGCCGACATCCTCGGCACGCTGGCCGCAGCCCTCGGCGTGGCTCGTCCCCGCACAGCACCGGCAGCGCTCGTCTCCGCTGGCGCCGGCGTCGCGGAGGCGTGGAGCCGTATCACGCGGACCGACCCGCTGCTCACGCGCCAGCAGGCCCTCATCGCATCCACGACCTACCGCTACGATGGCTCGCGGGCCACGCGTGACCTCGGGCTCGACTACCGCCCCTTCGAGGACACCGCCTCGCGCATCGCGCAGGCGATTCGCCAGCGGAGGGAACAAACCCAGGGCTAACGGACTGTTTCTATCCTCCGTGGCTCTCGCCTCGTGCCTCCCATGGCCCTCTCTCTGCGGACCTCCCACCACGACACCACCCTCGGCCGCACGGCGGACGGATACATGGTGGATGGGTCCTCCCTAGACCTCCGGCGGTCGGTGCTCTCCGCCCGCAGCGGTGCCGAGACCATGATGGTGGTGCTCGACGGCCGACCTCGCGTGGTGACGGTCGAAGGCCACGGCGCCGAGGTGCGCGTGTGGGTCGGCGGTACTCCAATCGAGGTCGCCATCCGAACCGACGCCGACCTCCTGCTGGAGCGCTTCGGGCTCGACGCGGGCGACACCGCGGCCGACCGCGAGGTGCGCGCGCCCATGCCAGGACTGGTTCTCCGCATGCTGGCAGACGTAGGCCAGGAGGTCGAAGCCGGACAGGGCGTCGCCGTTCTGGAGGCCATGAAGATGGAGAACGAGCTGACGGCGCCAGCGGCGGGCACGGTCGCAGCCGTCCACGTCGGGCCGGGCGACGCCGTCGGCAAGAATGACCTGCTCCTCGAACTGGACGGATGACTCTCCTCCTGCTTAGCAACTCCTCGTCTGACGCGGGCTTCCTCACCCACGCCAGCGGATGGATCGCGGACACGCTGGGCGACGCGACGCGCATCGTCTTTGTCCCCTTCGCCGATGCCACCGGGTCCTACGACGGCTACACGGCCCGCGTGGCCGAGGCTCTCGGCAGCCTCGACGTCGAGGTCACGGGCATCCACGCAGCGAGCGATCCCCTGCTGGCGGTGTCGGAGGCCGACGCGGTCTTGGTCGGCGGAGGCAACACGTTCAAGCTGGTCCACGAGTGCGCCGAGCGGCTGCTCCTCTCGGCCATCTGGCATCGCGTGAGCCAGGGGGCGCCGTACGTCGGGTGGAGCGCGGGGGCCAACCTGGCGTGCCCTACCATCCGGACGACCAACGACATGCCCATCGTCGAGCCGGCCTCGCTCGACGCGCTGGGGCTCGTCCCGGTCCAGATCAACCCGCACTACACCGACGCGCACCCACCGGGGCACCGCGGCGAGACCCGGGCCGATCGCCTCCGGGAGTTCGTCATCGCCAACCCGGGCATTCCCGTCGTCGGGCTTCCAGAGGGCACCGGCGTCCGGGTACGCGGCACGGATGCCGAGATCCTCGGCGCCGGCGACATCCGGCTCTTCGACGACGCCTCGCCAGCGGGCCGCGTCGTGACGCCGACCGACGCCGCGGCGCTGTTCGCGGGGTAACTCCGTTCCTGAGCGGTCGTACGCGGGACCTCATCGCCTCCCGCGTCATGGCTCGTCGGTACCGCGCTCCCTGGTCTTCGCTGCTCACCTTCGTCAGCGGCCTCCTGGTCGTGCTGTCCATCGGGCTGTCTCTGCTGGGGGCGCCGGTGGCCGGCGGGCTCATCGCGGCGGGCGTGGTCTGGGCGGCGGTGTTCGCCGTGCTCGGCTACCGCGTCGAACCGGACGCCGTCGTCATTCTCCGTCCCGGGTGGACGACGCGCCTTCCGCTCGACGGCATCGAGTCCGCCGAGGCCGACCCGGACGCCATGCGGGCCGCCATCCGCGTGTTCGGTGCCGGCGGCCCCTTCGCCCTCTTGGGA
>JBCDLV010000306.1:0-4306 GCA_038744895.1 Bacteroidota bacterium
CCCTCGCCGACGCCCACACCGTGCTCGGCCTCATCGGACTGCCGTTCGCGGCCATGTACGCCATCACAGGCACATTCCTGGCGCTCCTCGTCGTCATCCTCGGGCCCAGCGTGATCGTCCTGTTCGACGGCGACTACCAGAACGCGCTCGATCTCTCGGCGGGGTTCGAGATGCCCGCACACGAGCCGTCAGGCGACGAGGCGGAGATGCTCTCGTTTGCGGAGTATGCCGCCTCGCTCCCTGCCTCGTGGGAGGGCGTCGCCACGCCGACGGTCATGCGGGTCCACGGCTGGGGCGATGCCAACGCGATCGTCGAGGTCTTTGCCGACAACACGCCGAGTGCCACGTCGCTCACCGCCAGGCCACACGCAGTCCTGAAAGCGACAACGGGCGAGGTCCTCGCCTCGAACAATGCCGCCGTCGGCAATGCGCTCGGGGGAACCTCGGCGGCCATCGTCAACCTGCACTATGCCCGCATGGGGCCAGGCACGCCGTTCGCCAAGGTGCTCTACTTCTGGCTGGCGCTGGCGACGGCGGCCGTGATCCTGACCGGCAACGTGCTCTGGGTGCTCGTGCGCAGGCCTAAGGACCCGCGCGCAACCCCAAAGCTCCACCGCGTCCTGGCCCGGCTCACCGTCGGCATCGGATGCGGGCTGGTCGCGTCGATCCCCGTTCTGTTCCTGACCACGGCGATCCTTCCCAAGACCGCCAGCCTACCGACGTGGGAGAACGTCGCCTTCTTCGGCACGTGGGCCGTGCTGATCGCCGCGGCGCTGGCGTGGCGGACGCCGGTGGCCGCGGCCCGGTGGCAGCTGGCGCTGGCCGGCGTGCTGAGCCTGCTCGTACCCGTTGCCAACGGAGCGGTAACTGGCGCGTGGCCGTGGGTGTCGGCCGCCAGCGGGTGGTCCTACGTGCTCACCGTGGACCTCGGCTTCCTGCTGATGGCGCTGGCTCTGCTGTGGACGGCGGTCCGGCTTCGCCCTGCGGCCGAGACGCCGCCCCTCTCGGATGACGGCGCCGCGACCGAGGCGCCAGCGGCACGTGTGCGCGACCAGCACGTAGGTGCTGCTCTCCACCCAACCACCTGACATGCGCACGACTGCACGCCGCTCCTTCCTCTCTCTCGGGGCACTCCTCCTCGTCCTCGCACTCTCTGCCTGTGGCGGCGGGGACGGCACCATCACGATTCAGCCCGTTGGCAACGAGATGCGCTACGCGCAGACCGAGTTCACCGTCAGCGCAGGCGAGCCGGTCACGCTGGTGTTCGAGAACACAGCCGACAGCCCGGCGATGATCCACAACATCGTCGTGCTCAACTCCGACGACACCGAGGATGTCGACCGCGTCGGCATCGCGGCGATCTCCGCCGCCGACACCGACTTCGTTCCCGACGACCCTGCCATCCTGGCCCATACGGCGCTGTCCAACCCTGGCGAGACCGTCCAGGTCACGTTCACAGCTCCGGCCGAGCCGGGCCGGTACCGCTACATCTGCACGTACCCCGGCCACTACGCCCTGATGCAGGGGACCATGATCGTCACCTAACCACTGACTCCTATGCACCGCTCCCTTCTCGTCCTCGTCGGCGCCCTGGCGTTCGGCGCCTGCCAGTCCGCCGCGGACACCTCGACCGATGCTGCCGACGGTACGGAAGAGACGGCCGCTGAGGCACCCGAGACCGACGCCGCGTACGAGGCCGCCGCCGACAGCTCGCTGGCCGCCGTCGAGGGCGACCTCGACGCCTCGCGGATCGTCGTCCTGGGAGGGCCCATCACGGAGACGGTCTATGCGCTCGGCCTCGGCGACAACGTCGTCGCCTCGGACCAGTCCAGCCTCTTCCCCGCCGGGGTGATGCAGAAGCCGCGGCTCAACTACTTCCGGCAGACCTCCGCAGAGGGCGTGCTGGCGCAGGAGCCGACCGTCGTGCTGGCCTCCGACGGGACGGGGCCACCGGACGTACTCGACCAGATCCGCGCTACGGGCGTGACGGTGGTGACCGTTCCCTCGCCGGAGACGGTCGCGGGCGCCTATGGCCGCGTCCAGATGCTCGGGCGCGCCCTCGGGCGCGAGGCCCAGGCCGACTCGCTCGTCTCGACCATGCAAGACCAGCTGGCGGAAGCGTCGGCGCTCCAGCCTGACACGCCGCCGCGCGCGCTGTTCGTCTACGCTCGTGGCGCCGGCCTCGTGCAGGTGCTCGGCACGGAGACCACGGCCAGCCTCGTGCTCCAGCTGGCGGGCGCCGAGAACGCCGCCGGCATCCCGGAGAACGCCCCGCTGACAGCAGAGGCCGTCGTGGCCGCGGCACCCGACGTGGTCGTGATCCCGTCGCGCGGGCTCGACAGCATCGGCGGACCAGACGGATTGTTCGCTCAGCCGGGTCTGGCCCAGACGCCAGCGGGAGAGAACCGCCGCGTGGTGGCCGTGGACGATGCCTTGCTCCTCGGGCTGGGCCCTCGCCTCGGCGAGGCCATCCAGGAGCTGGCCCGCGGGCTGAGCGCGCCTGCGGCCGAGGCCGTCCCAACGGAGACTGCCAGCCTATGAGGCCACCGGCTCACCCTTCCCCCGGTCGCCGTGCGACGCGCGCGGCGGCCATCCGAGCCGGAGTCCCAGACCTCAACCACCCCCTCTACCGAGTACCTCCGTCATGCTAGGCCTCCGCGTCCTGTCCGATCCGATCCTCGCCGAGTCTGAAAGCGGAGCGGTGGCGCTGTGTCCCTGCTGTGGGATGCCAGTCGTCTGGTTCGCCGACACGCGCGTGACGCTCAAACCGGACCAGCTCCGGGCGATGCTGGCGACGGTCCGCGAGGCCTCCCAGGCCGCTGACAGGCCCGGTCTGTGCTGGGGGTGGAGCCTGCGGGCACGAACGGATCGCGAGGATGTCACGTTTGAGCTGTACCCGGACGAGACGGTCGAGCTGGAGAGCTTGCTCGAAGCCGCCGCTGTCACGCTGGACCTCGACGCCTTTCTCGCGGACGTCTTTGCCGGGGATCCGACCTAGGTCATCTCCAGCATTCATGCGTTCGCTCTTCCCCTCTCACGCTCCTCTCCTTTCTCTTGTCGTGCTGGCCGCGTTCGCCAGCGGGTGCGGGCTCTCAAAGGCTCCCTTCGATGCCACGCTCCCGTCCTACGCCGACCGCACCGACCCGGTAGAGACGGTCATCCACATCTCCGTCGACGGGCTTCGGTCGGACGCGGTCATCGAGTTCATCGACGCGCTGCCGACGTTCGCGCGACTCCGAGCCCAGGGCGCATTCACAGACAACGCCCGGACCACGCCGAACTTCGGCAACACGCTTCCCAACCACACGTCGCAGATCACGGGGCGCGTCGTCTCCGGTGGCCGCGGGCACGGTTGGGACACCAACCGCGACCCAGATCCCACGGTCACGCTCCACTCCAACCGCGGGAGCTACGTCGCCAGTGTGTTCGGCGTCGCGAGTGACGCCGGCCTGCGGACCGGGCTCTACGCGAGCAAGGTCAAGTTCTTCTTGTTCGACCGGAGCTACGGGCCCGATCACGGAGCCCCCGACACGACGGGCGCCGACGATGGGCGCGACAAGATCGACACGTACATCTACGACGCGAACACCAACGACCTCGTAGACCAGCTCCTGGCGGACCTAGAGACAACTCCCGGCGGGTACCACTTCCTCCACATCCGTGACCCGGACACCGTCGGCCACCGGTTCGGCTGGCGCCTGTGGGGATGGCACCCCTACATGCGGGCGGTCCGCAAGGCCGACCGACTGATCGGTCGCGTCCTCGCTGCCGTCGATGCCGATCCCGACCTCTCGCGAGGCACCGTCGTCATCGTGACCTCGGACCACGGCGGGAGCGGCCACGACCACGGAGCGCCCAACCCGGCGGACTACGACGACCCACGGGACTACACCATCCCCTTCTACGTCTGGGGATCCGGCGTCGCCGCCGCCGATCTGTACGCGCTCAACGAAGGCGTCCGCGAGGACCCCGGTGGGGCGCATCCGGGCGTCACCCAGCAGCCTCAACCGATCCGCAACGGCGACGCGGCCAACCTCTCCCTCTCCCTGCTCGGGCTCGACTCGATCCCGGGCTCCACGATCGGCGCCCGGGCTCCGCTCCGGGTCCGTCCGGCCCCGATTGACTCTCTCCTCACCTCACCCGTACCCCGATGACTTCCCGTCTCTTCTTCCTCGCGGCCGCTGCCTTCGTGCTGGCGGCGTGCGGAGGCGACGCGTCCACCGACGACGCCACGGACACCACCGACCCAGCCGCCGACGCCACCGAGGCGCCAGCGGACGCCGAGGGCCCGCTGGTGGTCTACACC
>JBCDLV010000307.1:0-4304 GCA_038744895.1 Bacteroidota bacterium
GGACGAAGTAGACGGCCGCCGTGAGATAGAGCGCCTTCGCCGAGTAAACGCCGACGGCCACCACGTCGACCGTGATCCAGATGGGCCAGTGGTCGATCTTGCGCCGCATCATGAGCAGCTGGGCGACCACGCTGCCGCCCAGGATGTACGAGTCCGCGTACGGCAGG
This sequence comes from Bacteroidota bacterium, assembly GCA_038744895.1. Taxonomy (GTDB): domain Bacteria; phylum Bacteroidota; class Rhodothermia; order Rhodothermales; family Rubricoccaceae; genus Rubrivirga. The sequence goes on from JBCDLV010000307.1 coordinate 168, forward strand.
GCGGCGTCGGTGAACTGGCTGAAGACGGTCCCGAAGAAGACGGCCGCGCCCAGGACGGCGCCCGCTGCCACGACCCGATGGCGAACGCTGAGCGTCGAGATGGGAAGCTCTGCGCCGCCGTTTCCTCCGCGCTGCCACTGCCACCATCCGACGATGGCCGTGCCGACGAAGAACACCTGGAGCACCACGTCGGCGTAGAGCTTGGCGCCGAAGAACAGTACGGCGTAGAGCGTCACGCCGATCATGCCGGTCCACCACGTGTGGACGCTGTTGCGGCGGGCGAGGTAGACGGAGGCCAGCACGAAGACGTTGCCGGCCACTTCGAGCGGCGTCATTCCGGAAGCTAGCCGTCGGGTGTCGGCGTTGCCTCTGCGCGACAGGCGCCAGCGGGCCGCGCTGGTCCTGCTGGCGGCGGCTCATCCTCGGCGGTCACGACCTCGCCGAAGACAGTGGCCCCCGTGCGCAGCATCCGGCGGACGTACGGGTGGCACAGCTGGCAGTTCTGGCCGAAGAGGCGGTGCTCCTGGAGCGCTGCGACCGAGTCGGCCCCGGTCGCGGCGGCGACCTCCGCCAGCTCGGCGAAGGTCGTCGTGAAGCAGTAGCAGCGGTCGATGGTCATCGGACCAGAACGAGGGGAACCGTCGCGAGGCCTTCGTCCGCGACGACGCGCGCCAGGTAGGCGCCAGCGGGGAGCCCGCCCATGTCGAGGTCGATGCGCTGGGTGCCCGCCGCGAGGGTCGCGTCGAGGGTGCGCGCGACGCGGCCGGTCACGTCGTGGATGGTCACGCGGACGGTCGCCGGCTGGCGAAGCGTGATGGCGAGCGCGGTCTGGCCGCGTGTCGGGTTCGGGCCGGCGAGCGTGAGGTCGAATCCGGCTGCATCGGCGACAGGCTCGGACGAGACTGCCCCCCGCGTGTAGACGGCTACGAACGATGGGTAGACGCCGGCCGAGTAGGTCTCGAACAAGACACCCGCGAGGTCGTGGACCGTCACGGTGCCGTTGGCTGAGAACGGAGCGCCGGGCGCTGGACGACCGAGGTAGAGCCGTTGCCGACCCGTGTCGACGCCAATCCCCGTCACCGGCCGCCCATCGATGTCCGGCACGGCGACCGTTCGCATCACCTCGTACGTGTCCGGGTCGAACAGGACGATCCCGATGCTCGGCGCGACGATGTAGACGGTCTCGGTCCCATTCACCGTTTCGATCACGGCATCCTGGGCGATGCCATTGCCCAGGCTTACACCCTCCGGTCCGGCGACGCGTTGGGTGATCTGGTCGGTTTCCGAATCAATGACCAGGATCTCCTCGCCACCCGTACATGGGACGATCACGTCGCCGTCGTCGTCCGCCAGCGGATAACGAGCTGTGCACCCGGTCGGGATCGAGGCGATGACCGCACCTGTCCCGGTGTCGATGACGGTGATCTCGTCGCCTTGGCCGAAAGCAGCCTGTGAGACGTACGCCTTCGTCCCGACCACGGTCAGCCCCTCAGGATTGCCGAAGACGGCGGGGAAGCTACCGCTGTTGTCGACCGTCACCGGGAGCGGGATGCGACCGATCACGGTGTCCTGGTCTGTGTCGACGATCACGACATCCGACGTGGTCGCCGTGGCGGAGTAGTTCTGCGTTGTGACGTAGGCCCGTCCCTCACCGACCTCGACGATGTAGCGGGCCGCCAAGAAGGTGTCGTCCTGGATCTGCGCGATACGCTCGCCGGTCGTGGCGTCGAGCACGTCGATCCGGTTGCCGTTTCCGGTCACGTACACCTTGTCGTTGATGATGGCGAGTCCTTGCAGGAAGCCACCGAGCTGACCGTCGAGTAGTTGATCAGCCTCCTCGGTGACTGGGTCGACGTAGGTCACGGACGCGGGTGCGCCCTGGTTGCCGACGAACACGCCAGCGGTGCGCTGCGCCCACACCGGAGCGGCGAGTACAAGCGCGAGGAAAAGAGTAACGAAACGGGTCATGAGAGGGGAGTGAGGTTAGAAGGCGTCGACCGTCAGCGACAGGCGGATGTGTCGCGGCGGCATCGGGAAGCGAGGGATGACGGAGTAGCGGGCGTCGGTGAGATTGTCGAGGCGGAACGCGAGACGGGCGTGCCCGCCTAGTGCTGCGAGACGGGCACTTATCTGTGCGTCAGCGACGGTGTAGGGAGGCAGCGAGGCGCTCCCATCCGCCTTCGAGAACCGCCGTCCTGCGTGACGCACGCCTGCGTCGATGCGGAACGCCTGCCAGCCGACGGCGACGTGGGCCTTGCCCTGGTCATCGGGGACATAGAGCAGGGGCTGGTCGAACGAGGGGAACTCTGGGTCCGAGCGGTCCCGCGCGAGGCTCCGCGTCCACAGCCCGCCGATCTCTGCGAACGTGGACGCGCTGCCGAGGCGGGCCGAGGCGGAGACTTCCCAGCCGGTGGTCCGCACCCGGCCGACGTTGACCGGCGCCCAGTAGCTGCCGTCGGCGAACTGGCCGAAGCGCCAGACGATCTGATCGGCGAGCCGGCTCGTGAACGCTGTTGCCTCAGCCGCCAATCGGGCAGGGCCGGGCGTCGCGTCTAGCGAGAGGCCTGCCTCGGCGGTCCACCCGCGTTCGGGGCGGAGGGCCGGGTTGCCACCAGGCGCCCAGAAGCGGTCGTTGAATGTCGGCGTGCGAAAGGCTCGACCCGCGGATGCCTTGAGTCGGAGTCCACGCCAAGGTGTCGGCTGGAGGCTCAAGCCAAGTCGTGGGCTGAGTGCCTGGACTGCTCCGGCCGAGTCGGCGCTGGCCGCGGCCGTCCGGTCGTAGCGGAGCGAGCCCGTCGCGAGCGCCCACCCGTGGTCAGCGACGACCTGGGCAAAGACCGCCGTAGCCGTCTCGTGTGCCTCCTCGGTCAGGTTCGGGTGATCGGCGGTGCCGGTCCCGACCTGCCCACCCACAGTCCCCGTCCAGAATCCGCCGGCAACGGCCTGGGTGATCTCGACCCGGCTCTGGAGCGAGGCCAGCCGGGTCCGCCCGTCGCTGTCGACCCCGATCCGCAGATTCTGATACCGGAGCGAGGCCCACTGTATGGCCGCTCCGCTCACGACGCGCGCTCGTCCGAGACGCACGGTATGGTCGGCCCAAAGGCGGGCCGCACGATCGGATTGGCGGGCCTCCTGGGCAGCGGCGAAGTCGAACAGGCCCCGCTCGGCGTCGGTGAGGAGGACAGCGACCGAGCCGTCGTGGCGGCTCTCAGTATCGAGCGCAAGCCGCCCGAACAGCGCGCCGCGTCGGACATCGGTGTTCTCACGAGCCCGCGTGACGCCGTTTGTCCGTGTCTCAGGGTCGAACGCCGTCGAGTCGACGTAGAGGTAGTCGCCCTGAGACCGCCACGTATCGGCCGCGAAGGTGGCGACAAGCGGTACCCCTGTCACGGGACCGGCCAGAAGTCCACCGGCCGACTGTTCACCAAACGCGCCTGACCCCGCTTGGACACGGAGTGTAGTCCGATCGGCTGCCGGGGTCCGGAGGGCGACCACGCCACCGACGGCGTCGGTTCCGTACACCGCCGAACCTGGCCCATGGACGACCTCTGCCCGCTCCAGCAGGACGGCTGGCAGCAACGTCGGGTCGAGTTGGCCAAGCTGAGGGTCCGAAATCCGGTGCCCGTCGAGAAGCACGAGCGTGTGGCTCGCGCCCGAGCCGCGTAGCGAGAACGAGGCGAGTCCGTCGGGGCCGTAGCGCTTGAGGAAGACGGCGGAGCGATCCTCCAGTACATCCGCAACGGATGCTGCCCCAGTCGCAGCGACCTCGGCGGGTCCCAGGACGGTCACACGAGCCGGTACCCGGTGGGTCTCTGTCGGGAGGCGGGTTGCCGTGACGGTCACCGCCGCCAGACTATCCGTACGGAGAGAATCGGAGGTGGTCTGCGCGCTGGCGGTGATCGCCAGCGGGGCAAGGAGCAGAAAGAGGGCGCGGAGGCGCATGGAAAAACCCCGCGCCTCAAAAAACGGGCACGGGGTCGCACGCGCCGGCCTGTAGGCCGCCGTCGAACGCACCGCGCCTCGGGTCCCGGAGGCGGTGGGGAGCGACGCGCTCAGGCAGGTCTCCTGGCTCGCGGCCCGGCCCGCTGGCGTCGCGCTCGCGAGGAGCGCCAGCAGGGCGTGCGCCGGCTCAGCCCC
>JBCDLV010000308.1:0-4303 GCA_038744895.1 Bacteroidota bacterium
ACGGGCGCCCCGGTCGTCGATATGGCGGAGTGAGGGGTGCCCGGTGAATCGCTGGGCGCCCTCCCATCCCGATGCCTCCCCTCTCGCCCTGTTCCCGCTCGACGGAATGGGGGGAGAGGGGGGAAGGGGCTTCTGCCTCGGCAGCGGCGTCCCCGCCTGCGTTTCTGTCGGATCGCCCCGCCTCGATGGGACCGTCGGTTGCGGCGTTCAGGGGTACCCTACCACCGCCTCGGGGAACGGTCGGAAGCACACAGCCCACAACGGCTGCCCTTGGCTGACGAAGATGGGGCCGAACAGTCGTACCGACCACCTCGGGGCGAAGACACGCCGCCTCGGTGGTTCTCGACAGAGACGTCGACCCGTTGAGTGAGACGGCTGGGAGATTTTGGCAGACGACCGTCAGCCTGCAACGTGCGTCAGGGCGCCCGGTGCGAGCCGTTCGAGAGCCGCCTGAATCGACGGGACGAGCGGCGTGAGATCGTCGAGCGTGTTCGAGAACGCCCGAACGATGACAATCCGAATCGAGAGGTCGGTGAGGTCTTGCTGGTACTCGATCCCTCGGTCCAGGGTCACGAACGCGTCGAACTCTCCGTCGGCCCGGCGCAGCAGTTCGCCGTTGAGCACGCCCGACCACCCCTGCTCTTGGACCGTGGTGACGTCGTACCCCGAGGCGAATGACCGTTTCAGCTTGCGAGGCACGTTCTCGTCGAGAAGCACCCGCATCAGGCGACCGGCTCCGCGTCCTGCGGCGTGAGGTCGAGCGCGTCGTTGAGAGCCAGGGTCAGGAAGGCTTCGGCCTGCTCCCGGCTCACGCTCGGGAAGTCGTCCAGGAAGGCGTCGAGCGTGACGCCGGCCCGGAGGTGCTGGACCAGGGAATCGACCGGGACGCGGGTACCGGTGAAAACGGGCGTCCCGCTGAGGCGGTCGGGATGGGAGTGGTAGATGCTGGAGCGGTCCATGGGGCTCGGCAGGCAGAGTTAGACCCTTGAGACGCCCTTGAGCCCTGACCGGTCCCGGCTCTTCGGGGCCGGCCGCTTCGCTAGGAGAGACCACCGGGGTCTCCTGACAGAATGCCGCTCACCGGCGCAGGGGAAGACAGCGTGTGAACGAGGTAAGACCAGCGAGAGGACGGTCGAACGAAGCAAGGCGGTGAAGCCCTGGCTCGGCCTGCAGCCGCGGGTTGTGCCGAGGTTGCCCCCTACGGCGCCTCTTCATTCGCGGGAGCACCCAGCACGTTGCGTCGGAAGGACTCGATGTAGTCCGAGAGCGGCTTCAACCCGACCGCCGCACGCCGAGCGTCTACGCCGTCGGCGTCCTCGATCTCACGCGGGACCGGCTGGCCGTCCACGACCCTCAACTGCGTGCCGTAGACCTGGGGCTCGCCCGATGCCAGCCGAACGCGGTCGGTGAGGTAGGCGAAGTCGGACCCCGACGCCTCCCCCTCAGCGACGGCGGCCTCCATGAGGCCGAGAACCTCCCGTTGAAAGGCGCGGTCCCGATCCGCGTGCTGAGCGAGGAGCCACGCGTCGCTCGCCCCTTCCTCCCCGACCTCACTCGCTTTCGGCCACCCTCGCTCGGCGACGACACCTTTGAGCCAAGCCGTGTTGAGCGAGTCGATGGTCAAGGCGAACGCGCCGTCGGCGGCGTCGGGCTGGCGGCCTTGCTCCAACGCGAGCGTAATCAGCCCGCGCGCCGCTTGGTCTGCCTCCACACGGAGCGAGAGTTGGCGGGCGAGGAGGGAATCCGCTTCGGACGACGTCTGCGCCAGCGCGAGGGCAGGGCTGAGCGCGAAAAGAAGAGCGAGGGTTCGCATCGGGCAGGAGATGTCGGGAGGCCGCTTCGTTAGGAGAGACCACCGGGATCTCCTAACAGTGGACTGCTCAGCCGTGGAGAGGTGAGGGCAGAGCATTAGGACAAAGCTATGGCTGGCGGTGGTGTTCGGACGAACTGAGAACGCTGACCCTCTCGGTCGGCCTGCAGCGGTGGGTTAGCCTGCACAGCGATCAGGAGAGTACTTGTCGATAAACAAGAGCACCATACGAAACACCTCCTCCGGCGTAGCCTCCAGTTGGAACGTGTTGAGCCAGAACCCGGCAGACCCCGACTCGTAGCCCCTCCGGATGAGACGACCGTCGAGGCCCTTCGCAGACGACAAGTACGCTTCGGGGTCCACCAAGTCGAGTTCGACCACGCTGACTGGCGGGACCTTCGTGAGCAGCGTCTTGAGTTCGGCCCCCTCGACGTTGGACCACGGTATGAACCCGAGCCCGTAGCTCCGGTCTGTGATCCCACGTTCGTCGAGAATGATGACGCGGTCGTTCACCAACTGTGAGAGAAACCGAACCGGTTTGCGAGCGCCGAAGGCGAGGAACGCAACGGCGACAGCAAGGCCGAACGCTGCGGCGCTAGAGGACCACGAGACGTAGACGATAGCCGCTGCGAAAGCGAGCGCGATCCCGCCAGATTGGAGCGCGGCACGTGCCGTCTTCCGGCGGTCAGCCCGAAACACGACGGTTTGGTCCATTGAGGCAGAGTGCGGGCTAACGAAGCGGCCGCCGTCCAGTGTACAAACGCGACGCCGTCCGCATAACGCCCTCGCGTGAGCCAGTGGGTCACCGCCTCGGGGGCTCTGGGAGACAACAACACCGACGCCGTGCCCGCCTTCGGCCATCTGTGCGAAAGCGGCGGCGCGCCATTCAACGCCCGCCCCGAGGCGGCTCCCCTCCGAACGTCAGACGCCTGAAGAACGGCGCCGTGCGCGAGAGGTCCCGCCGCTCGTCCGCCCCCGCCGCCCCCTCCAGCAGCACCCGGTGCCCCGCCTCGGGGCGCGCGGCTTCGAGGTGGGCCAGCACCGCCCCGAGGCGGTCGCGCTCCGTTCCGTCCGGCGCGTCGTGCGCGGCGCCGGCTCCGAGGAGCGCCGGCAGTCAGCTCTCGTCCCGCCACGCTCGGGGCGGACTACCCTGCGATCGCCGCTCCGACGAGCGCGATCGTGTTGCCGAGACTGTGGGCCAGCACCGGAAATGCCACACTCCCGGTCCGCTCGCGGAGCCACCCATACGCCAGGCCGCCGACGAACGTGTAGGAGAAGAAAAGCCACTCGAACGATGGCACACCCGCCTCGACCGAGAGTCCGTGGACGAGCCCGAATGCGACGGCTGTGACCAGCGTCGGCCCCACGCGGGCGACGAGGCCCGCGCCGACGAACGCGCGGTGGAGGAGCCCGATCAAGACGCCACGGTAGACGACTTCCTCGGCCAGGCCCGGCATCGTGAGTTGGAACGCGACCGTCTCGACGTCGGGCGGACCGCCCCCGAAGAGAACTCCGAGCCCAAAGCTCGCGGCCGTAAGCGCCGCCGTCACCAGAGCCGCCGGCCAGGCCGACCCGGCCCGCTGGCGGAGCGTGAGCCCGGCTTCCTCCGACGAAAGCGGCCCGAACGCGACGAACGCGAGCGCCCAAACGAGGCTGTATGCCTTCCCGTCCCAGTTCCAGTTGCCGCCGAACACGTCGAGCAGGCCGGCCCAGTACGGGAGCGTGACGGCGAGGTCGTCGAGGGCGATGAGGCCGAGGACGAGAAGAGCCGGCGCCCACCGCCGCTCGCGGGCGGCGAGGAGGACGATGAGGAGGAAGGGCGCAGTGAGGGCGGCGAGGAGTGCCGCGTTGAGCACGAGATCCATGAGCCGGCTGATGACCAGAGAGGCATCAGCGCGACGGTCTCCACGCGTCCATGGTTACAGCTCAGCGATGCCCGAGCGGAAGGGTGGCAGAACTCGGGATCGTGTGTCGCCGGGCCAGCTCGCGAGCCGCCACGGAGATGCCAGGTGTTCAGGCCACCCCACATTGCGAACGAGGCGCTGAAGCGCGGACCAGCCCCTTCCCCGAGGCGGTCATCCCTCAAATGTCAGCCGCTTGAAGAACGGCGCTGTGCGCGAGAGGTCCCACCGCTCGTCGGCCCCGGCCGTGCCCTCCAGCAACACGCGGTGCCCCGCCTCGGGGCGCGCGGCTTCGAGGCGGACCAGCACCGCCCCGAGGCGTTCATGCTCTGGATGGCATGGTCGCGGAAGAAAGAGAGGATCCCCCTGTGGTTGTGCGTCTGAACCGGAGTTGAGCGTCCCGCGTCCGGAGGCCGGGGTGCGCGCTGGAGCTTGGTCTCGTTCCCCTCCCCCTAGCGCCCTGCCCCCGACTTCTGAAACGAGGCGTCGGGCGTGCCGGTGAAGCACCCCAGCACGTGCGGGTAGCTCGCGGTGACGTAGTACCCGTAGACCCCATCGACGGTCATCCCGTTGCAGGCGTCGAGGTCGCCGG
>JBCDLV010000309.1:0-4265 GCA_038744895.1 Bacteroidota bacterium
CGGTTGCGTTCCACCATGCCGTCGAGGCCGCCGTTCCGCTCGACCCAGCCCAGCACCTTGTCGACGATGTAGATGGCGAAGACCGGCGGCGTGTGGAACAGCTTGGCCGCGTGCGTGCCGTAGTCGAGGAGCGTCGGAAGCTCCGGCTGGCGCGTGCGCAAGAACTCGTCCCGGACGAGGACCGCCGTGACGCCAGCGGGGCCGATGTTCTTCTGTGCGCCGACGTAGATCAGGCCGTACCGGTCCGCCTCGATGGGACGGCTGAGGAAGTCGCTCGACATGTCGCACACCAGCGGCATGTCCACGTTTGGCTCCTCTCGGAATTGGGTGCCGTAGATCGTGTTGTTGCTCGTGAAGTGGAGGTAGTCGGCCTCAGGGTCGATGTCCCAGTCCGAGGCGACGGGGATGTAGGTGTAGTTCGTGTCCTTGCTGCTGGCGGCGACGCTCACGGAGGCGCCCCGCTGGCGTGCGATCAACTCGGCCTCCTGGATGGCCTTGGCGCTCCATGTCCCGGTATCGAGGTAGCTGGCCGTCCCGCCCGGGGCGAGGAAGTTGAGGGGGACCTGGTGGAACTGAAGCGAGGCGCCGCTCTGGAGAAACAGCACGTGCCAGTCGTCGCCGAGGCCGAGGAGCGAGCGGATCCGCGACTTGGCGCGCTCGTGGATCTCGGTGTAGGCGGCCGAGCGGTGGCTGACCTCCAGGATCGACGCGCCGAGGCCCGGGTACGAGGGAAGCTCGTGCTTGACCTCGTCCAGGACCTCGGTGGGCAGGCTGCCGGGACCCGCCGAGAAGTTATGCTGGCGGAGGTCGAGGTCGGCAATGGGCGTCTCGCGGGTCATCGGGGTGTCGAGAGGGGGCGTGTGGACTCGTGGAGCGGCGTTCGGTTCGTTCGGCTACTCGGGCGTGCAGCCCTCGCGGCGCCGCGTGTCGACGATCTGGACGATCTGCCAGCCCGCATCGACCTCGGCGAGCGTAAACGCGTTCGTGCCGCAGTGGCTGAACTGGTCGCCCGCGTAGAAGTGGTACGGCGTCCAGGCGACCGCCAGCGGGCCGTCGATCAGGACGGGGTACTCCGCATCCAGTCGCTCGTCGAATGTGACGGCGTTGTTGACCACCGCCTCGATGAACGCGTCCATGGGCGTCTCCGCGACGACGCGCTCGCCCGCTGGCGAGGTCGTGGCCGTCATCAGCCGCGCCTCGGGGTGCATCGTGGCTCGGATGGCCGTCGTGTCCTTCGCCCGCATCCCGTCGAACAGGTTCTGGACAGTCGCGCGAATCATGTCGTCGGCAACGTCCTGGGCAGACGCCACCGGGGCGGAGAGTGTCGCGAGGCAGAGAAGGAGAGCGAAGCGCATGGCAAACAGAAGGACGACAGTCGGAGGCTACGAAAAACGGCACGCCGACCGAGGCCGACGTGCCGCAGGCTGGCGGTTCATCGCCAGCGGGTCCAGCAGGTCGCTAGTCGCGGGCCATGAACAGGCGCAGCACGTACCAGAACATGAGGGCGACCGAGGCGAAAAGCTCCAGCGACGCCGAGACGTACCGGTCCTCCGGGTAGTGGTGGAGCACCTTCGAGGTGTCGTACAGGATGGCGGCGCCCGCGAGGCCGATCATCGCCACTGAGAACCACGTGCCGAGGTTGAACCCGAACAGGACGCCGGCCACGATGGCCACCAGGGCGAGGATGAACGCCCACTTGAGGATGCCGCCGAGGAACGAGAAGTCCTTGCCGGTGAAGAACACGATCGCGGTGAGCGCGGAGAAGCCGAGAAGGGTAACCCATGCCGCGCTGGAGATCACGCCGCCGCCGACTCGGGACTCGGCGATGTAGAGAAGCGGGACGAAGATGACAGCTTCTGCAAGGACGAATGCACCGAGCGCGCCGTACTGGGCTGGCTTCGATTCAGATCTCGCGGCGGCGCTCGACGCAAACCACCCAACGATCATGAATCCGCCAAGGACGACGAGCCAACCTCCAGGAGCATTCATGAGCGTCCTTGCGATCGGCTCTGCCAGCCCGGAGGTAAAGAAGAAGACCTCGATTAGCGCAAACAGGAGAATCGCGCCGAGGAGGTGCGCATAGGTCCGCGTCAGGAAAGCCGCGCGGGCGTCGTCACCGAGGGCGGCGACAGGGGTTCGGTAAATCGAGTCCATGGTGGATGAGATGAAACGGTGCAGTAAACGCGGGATGCCGACGGGAAGTCTAAACCGCGCCGCGATTCCGCGGTGAATCCTGGCGTTGCCTCGCCGAGAACGTACCGGGCAGACTGTGAACTACGGACCTCACCCGAGCCCGCCGAGGGCTTGCATGAGCGCGTCCAGCCCGACCCCGCTGGCGCCCGTGCGATGCCGCAGCGTGGCCCACAGATCCAGGATCAGCATCTGGGCCGCGTGGAGCGGGACGGCGATCCAGAAGCTGCGGCACCGCCACACGAGAGCGCCGAGTGCCAGCCCACCTAGTATCGAGAGGTAGGCCTCGGCCGCGGGTTTCTGCGCGTGAAGAATGGCGAACGGGACCGTCTGGGCGACGATCGCCAGCGGGGCACCGATCGCTGGCGCTGTCCCGAACAACACGAACCCTCGCCAGAGGTACTCCCAGCCGACCCAGTAGAACAAGAACAGGGCTTCGTAGGCCAGGAAGAGGCTCCAGTCGTCGCGAGCGGGGAAGTAGTGCGGGTACTGCGCCCGAAAGCCGGCGCCGTCGGAGAGAACCCACGTGCCGACCACTACCAGCGGGATGTAGAGCGCCGACAGACCCAGCGCCAGCTTCCAGTCTCCCAATCCCAGGCCGGACTCCCGCGCCGACCAGCGGAAACCGATCAGTAGGATGGCCGCCGGCACGACAAAGCCGAGCACGCCCTGCATGCCGAACCACCACGCCCACGCGCCAAAGGCCGGGTCCTCGAACCCGAGAATGTTGTCGAGGGTGACCTGGTAGAATCGTCGGCCTCCGACCTGCAGATGGAGCAGCACGAGGGCCGTCGCGGCGATCATCACGATCGACGCCCGGCGCGCGGCCGGGGAGAGGCCGGCGATGGAGGCGCGGAGCGCTTGCCACTCGCTGCGGAGGCGGTCTATCATCCTGTATGGAGGGGTCAGAACTGGGCAACGCCCGAGGCACGAAAGATACCTGGCTCCGCCGTTCCCCCCGGACCATGCGTGTTGCCCTCGCCGTACTTGTCGCCCTGCTCGCCGGACTCGTCGGCGCCTCCGGATGGAGCACCGCGGACGACTCTCCGGATGTGGCCATCGTCCCCCGACCGCCAGCGGACCGCTCGGACACGCCTCGGTTCTCCGCGGACTCCCTGCTGGCGCCGTTCCGCGGGTTCGAAGCGCCAGCGGGGGTGTCCCTGGCCGAGGCCGAGGCCTGGGCCGAGGCGACGCTCGCCGAGATGACGCTGGAGGAGCGGGTCGCGCAGCTGTTCATCGTCGAGCTCGGCGCGGTGCGCGACCCCGACGGGCTGGCGCGGATGGGGGTCGGGGGCTTCCACATCCACCGGCGCACGGCTCCTGAGGAGGTGCTCTCGACCACGACCCGGCTCAACGGGCGCGCCGACGTCCCGCTCTTCTTCACGGCCGACTACGAGTGGGGCGTGGGGACGGTGTCCTCCAACTTCACCGAGCTGCCTCCTGCGATGGCCTACGGTGCGGCCGACGACGAGGCCCTGGCCGAGGCCGGCGGTGCCGTGACCGCGCTGGAGGCGCGCGCGACAGGCATCAACGTGCTGTTCGCCCCGGTGGCCGACGTCAACAACAACCCGGCGAACCCGATCATCAACACGCGGTCGTTCGGGGAGAACCCAGAGCGCGTCGGTGTGCTCGCAGCGGCCTACGTGCGCGGGGCTCAGGCCAACGGGGTGCTGGCCACACTGAAGCACTTCCCCGGCCACGGCAACACCGACACCGACACGCACCTCGCCTTCGCCGCTGTTCCTGGCAGTTGGCGCCAGCTGTGGGAGACGGAGCTCGCGCCGTACCGGGTGGCGCTGGACGCCGATCCGGGCTTTGTGATGTCGACCCACCTGTGGGCCCGCGCGCTCGACACGGAGCCTACGCCCGCGACCGTCAGCCGCGCCGCGCTCACCGATGTGCTGCGCGATACGCTCGGCTACGACGGCATCGTCACGACCGACGCCATGAACATGGCCGCCGTCCGCGACCGCTACGGACCCCGCGACCGCGCGGTCCTGCCCCTGCTGGCGGGCGCCGACGTGATCCTCAACGAAACATCGCCGAGGCGAGCCATCGGGTTCGTGGTGGACGCC